>JAJDBZ010000171.1 GCA_029261095.1 Candidatus Omnitrophota bacterium
TGCAAACCACTTGCGTTTCATTGTCCCCAACGCCCGAGAGGTCGCGGAGGACTATTACGATATGTTCGGGTGGGAAGAGATGGTCCAGACCGTCGCTCAGGTTTACAACTCGCTTGAGCCGGAGGAACAAGAAACGTGTGGCATCCTGACAAGCAACTATGGTGAAGCCGGGGCCATCGACCGGTTCGGGCCAGACCTTGGGTTGCCCGGGGCAATCTCCGGTCACAACAGTTATTACTTTTGGGGACCTGGCGAAAGAGAAATCGAAATGCTCATTACGGTTGGCATTCCATTGGAAGATTTTTCTGATTATTGCCAAGACATCGAGGTGCTCCCACCTTTCTCCCCGAGCGAGCCGGATGTGGGGGAGCGGAATGTTCCGATGAGTGTCTGCCGCGATTTTATCATTTCACTGAAGGATGCCTGGCCGCTTGTGCGGCATTACGATTGAGGGGTATGGATCTGTCGAACCCTTCAATCCAGTTCCGGCCTGGGCGGACCGTCGTAGGGTTCCGCGCCCAGGTTCAATCCACGATCTTTTTCCACCGTCAGTAGTTTCGGATCCTCTGTGGTTGGGGCGGCGATGATTCCGAAATAGCGCCCCATCCAGTAAGCATCAAGCCAGCCGCTAGGATCGACCACAACGTTTCCACCTGAGCCGCCGTCGGGGCGGAGAGATGAATCGGTCCAGCGGTGAGGTCCCCGCTCGCGAGGAGAAAAATAGCGGACTCCATCGGCGTAGGGCGTGTATCCTTCCTGGGTGTAAAGGTCATCACGGTGGGAATTCTGAAAACTGTGGTTGACCAGATCGAGTGGCCAGTCTCTTAGATGCTCGACTGCTTCTTCCGCCTCGCAATCGTTTCCGGTTAGACCGCCATATATGAAGTTGAACCACGGGTTGCGTTCGATCCGCTCAATCTCCCAACTCCTCTCAAAACTTCTCCTGTAGATAGAACGGAGATAGGGATCGTCTTCGTATTTCATCAACGGATAGTAGGCATAGAAAGCGAGTCGATCATCTGAATGGAAAATGTCGCCGGGTGGAAAGGTGAGTTTCTGACGGATGACTTCTTTGTGGTAGTTCATATCCAGAAGTTCCTGGTAGGCATTCTCAAATCTGGAGTCTCCAGACAACTCGAGAGTCGTCCGCATATAACTGAGGATCTCGAGGCCATTGAGCCCACGGGCATAAAACCCGCGATCGCTATGAAAATACTCGGGATCCCAGCGGGCCCAGACAGTCGGTTTGCCATCGACATCCCTGAGAGTCCAACCATTGTCGATGAGGTGATCGCTGATTTCCTCAAGGTGTTCTTTTGCCCGCTCTTTCTCTCGCCCCACGGCTACCAGATCATGAAAAATAGAGGTCGCATAATAGTGAGCGTCTGTTTCATCGCTGGAGGTATCGCCCTTCCATTCCCATTTGTCGTCGGGGGTCCGGTGCCACTCCGCTGCAAACCCTCCGGATCCACCCTCGGCTTGATGACCTTTTTCACCGACCGCCCAGATCGAACGTGCGGGAAAACCATCGATCGAGGAGATTTCCTCAGTCCACTTCAACGAATTGAAATAGTTGACCGCTTCCGCCCGTGCCTCCGGATCACCCGTCACTGCGTATTTGAAACACATCGCGGCGAGATAATGGGTGCTCCAACCCGCGTCGTTGTCACTCACCTCACGAACCCACTCGTTCTTGTCACTCTTCCATTCGAGCTTATGGACGAACCCGAGCCGCTTCTGCCCCCATTCCTCCAAGTGACGATCGTAATACTCCGCCTTCTTTTGGAGTGTAAAGGGTTCGTAGTGGATCACGCCGATTCCATTGTCGGTCCCGATATAAGTGGTGTCAGGAGAACAGGCGATGGCATGGACCGAGTTGTTCGGAAGCCACCGGGGACCCGCGAAGTAATGATAATCTCCCTCTTGGGTCGATCGAATCGCCCCATGGGTGGTCCCGATCCAGAGATCGTTGTCGAATCCAGGAGCAAGGCAGGTGGTGTCCTCGTAGGGGAGGCCGTCCTTGCCACCGACCATCGTGAGCGCCGTGCCTCGCAGCTCGGCCAGTCCGCGGTTGGTGGCGACGATCAATCGATTCCCCACGGGGAGCACATCGCGGGTTTCGCGAGTGTGAAACTGTCCCCACTCGATCACGTTCTCCCATTCGAATCCTTTTCCGTTAAAAAGAACCATCCGGTTCCCACTCAGGAAATACAGTGATTCGTTGAAGGACGCGAGATTCTGGAAGGAACCTCTTCGCCCCCCGCCGAAAGCCTTCTCTAGGGTTCCGCCCTGTAGTCGGAAGATACCGGCCGAGGTTCCCACCCAGATTTCACCGAGGTGTTCGCAGAGGTCGATGACATTCCCTTCGGCTTCAATCACGCTCCACTCATCACCCTTCAACCGGTGGAGATTCCCGTTGGTGACCACCCAGAGTGCGTCTTGTAAGACCTTGAGTCGATTAGCAAGACCTTCGAAGCCCTCTTTCGGTACAAGTTCATCACCGTCGAGTTTGAACAGTTTTCCTCCGGATATCGCGTAAAGCGTGCCTTGATAGAAGGCCAATGAAGAGACCGGACTGTCGGTCGCCACCTGCCTCCCGACCTCTTGGAGGTAGACTTCATCCACTACAGGTGTCCAGGCTTGGGAGATGCCTATCGAAGGAAAGACAGTTAGCGCAATCAGAAAAATAATCATCCAGACTTTCATCTTTAAGGACCTTTCGCTTCGGTGGGTATCATGGTTTTCAGAGTCCGTTTTAACGGACGGCTCTTTGTGTAGCGAGGGACCTGATTCCCTCGCGGGCTGTGCCGGTTCTGCCGAATGCAATGAGACCGAGTCGTTACCCCGTATCCATCCCGCCCCGCCACGTAATCAATTGACGTCGCTCGATAGAGAGCCGCCTGTTGAAACAGACCCCGCCCGATCAAAGTGTGTGAAGATCGATGGAGTGGCGCCCTTCAATCAGATTCCTCCCTATCGGTCGAAATGACAGTTTTCGCTTGTCCTTGGTAGGATGAACCCATCAATCCTTCAAATGACCATCAAACCAATCGGCCATGATGGCAACTTCTTCGGGGATGGTTGGCCAGGGGTGGCCGCCCCCTTCTTTGACGATCAGTTTGGCTTCGCCTCCGGCATCCTTCAGGACCTTCAACATCTTCTCCGATTGCTGAAGCGGCACCGCGCGGTCAGCATCACCATGTATCAGCAGGACAGGCGGGAGAGCGGTCTTTATCTGGAGGGCCGGGGAGATGGCTGCGGCCTTTTCCTTCACCTCTTCATCCGTGTGCCCTTCAAGCCCGCACTTGAAAAGGATATCGCCGATTCTTTCAAAGTTTGCGGTCTCCCCGCCATAGTCGAGGAAGTCGGTCGGTGGAAAAAAGACCGCTCCTGTCTTAAGAGACAGGTCTGGGTCGGAAGAAATGGAGACAAGGGTCGCGAGTGTGAGGTGACCTCCTGCGGAGGCGCCGGTGATGCCGATTCGATCGGGGTCGATCTGGTAATCTTCGGCGTGGTCCTTAATATATCGAATTGCTATTCTGAGATGCCCGACCATTTCTTCAGCAGTGAAGAGGGTTCTAGAACCGGGTCGAACCATGAAAACTGTATAGCCCCGAGAACAATAAATATTGAACATCTGCCCACGGATGTGGTCATTGACCTGTCCTTGCTCGGAATACCATGCACCGGAAAGAACATCGATGATGGCCAGTCCGTTCTTCTCCTCTTTGGGAGTGAAGACATCCATCACCAATCCCACACCGGATGTGAGGGTGTAGACCAAATTCTCCGTCCGCTGATACGGGACCTCTTCTTCGGCGAAAGCGGCGCAGGGGGATACCATGGCCAATACCAGTAAAAGGCGAAAATATTTCATCGTAAAAGACTCCTATCCTTGATTGAAAGGAGAAGCATTGTACTTCTCCATGATGGCTTTCCATTCGGTTTCTTCGAGGATCTCCGACTCATCGATCAGCATGATGGGAATGTCGTCTTTGATCTTATAGCGCCGTCTGGTTTTCGGATCGGTGGAAACCAAGGTTTCTCCATCGAGAACGAGGGGGGCCTTTGTCTCTGGACAGACCAGGATTTCGAGAAGATCGTTGGATATCGGCATGAAAGGGCTCTCCTTACAGTAATTGCTGGAAGGGATGTTAGGATGCCTCTTTGAAAAGGGAAAGTGGGCTACCGGATTATCAGCGATCTCGACAAAATCTAGACTAGTCTTAGACAGAGAGGCTGCATCTGTTATTCCTTTCTCGAGAAACTAAAGATGAGAAACCAAATACCCCGATCCCTGAGCAATATCCCTAGCCGCAATTCGTTCTCAATAAGGAGTTCGTATCAATGAAACACCAATGGTTATGTGTCCTTGCATGTCTGATTGCCCCGGTCGCCGCGGCCCAAGACTCAATCGATGACTCTGCCCTTCCACATGGGGATGCCCCCCCGCCGATTGTCAGCGAACACTTTCCCGACCGCGTTCACGAATTCGTATGGAGGAACTGGGATGCAGTGCCACCCGTTAAGCTGGCGCGGGTCCTCGATGCCACTGTCGCAGCAATCACCGATATCGCCGTTTCAATGGGATTGCCTCCCTCCCCGAACGTTCCTCCGCAGTTGTTGGAGAGAGGTTATATCAGCCTGATCCGTCGCAACTGGCACCTCCTCCCTTACGACCAACTTCTAGAGTTGCTCGAGATGACCCCCGAGCGGCTCGATGTCATGCTTCGCGAGGAAGATTTCCTCTGGGTTAAATTGGGGAGGCGAAAGCCGGCCTGTGAAGCGCTGACATATCAGACCCCCGGTCCGGCCGCATCGGAACGTGCTGCGGAAATCCAACGACTCGTCCAATCCGAGTTTGGCGAAGAACTTCTTGCCGAATCCGAACCGCGGTTCGATTTTGTCAGGCAACTGTCCGAGCGACTGCCACCCGAATCCCTGGATGCTTCTCCTCGAAATTCCGATCCTTTCCAGCGAATCGTCTATTCCTATGTGGCAGTGTTCGGCGACCCGCTGATGGTCCCTGAATTGGACCCCTACCCCGAGGGACTCTTACAGCGGCTTGCTTCAGTGGGTGTGAATGGGGTCTGGATGCAGGGGTTGCTGAGGGACCTCGCCCCAGGCGGCCAGACATTTCCTGAGTTTGGAAAAGACCATGAAACGCGTCTCGCCAATCTAAGGGGTCTGGTCGAACGATCCGCCGAACACGGAGTCAAAGTTTATTTATACATCAATGAACCCCGGGCCATGCCTGCCTCCTTCTTTGAGTCTCACTCGGACATTGCAGGTGTCGCAGAGACAGAACTCACAGCGTTGTGCACATCGCACCCATCGGTACGCAAATGGATGAGCGATGCATTGGCGCATATCTTCCGCGAGGTACCCGGCCTGGGTGGAGTCTATGCGATCACTGCCTCTGAGAATCTGACCAACTGCGCATCGCATGGCGACTGGCGTCCATGTCCAAGATGTACGAATCGAACAGATTCGGAGATTCTTGCTGAGGTGGTCGAGGTCATCGAAGAGGGAGTCCATCGCGGCGACCCCGAAGCAAAAGTGCTGATATCCGACTGGGGTTGGAAGGGTCATGGGGACTCTCGTGAGATTATCCCGCTGCTCCCCAAAGGGATCTCATTGATGTCGGTCAGCGAGTGGAACCTCCCAATCAGCCGGGGAGGAATCGAATCCCTTGTCGGCGAGTATTCCATTTCCTCTGTCGGGCCAGGTCCACGGTCTCTCTCCCATTGGAAGGTTGCCGATGAAATGGGTTTAGGAACGGGAACTGAAATCCAATTTAACAATACCTGTGAAATCGCGAGTTTGCCTTACATCCCGGTCATGGATTTGGTAGCGGAACATTGTAACAACCTGCTCGCCGCCGCCGATCTCGATGCCATGTTGATCGGTTGGACCATGGGCGGATACCCCTCACCGAATTTCGCATTGGCCCAATTATTAAGCCGAGCGCCCGCGCCTGATGTCGATACCGCCCTGGACAGAGTGGCCATTGAGAGGTTTGGCCCCGAGGGCGCCCCATTGGCCCGGCAAGCTTGGACTCTGCTAAGCGAGGCTTACCGCGAGTACCCCTTTCATATCAGCGTTGTTTACACCTCACCGGTTCAAAAGGGACCGGCCAACCCGCTTTATCTGAACAAGACCGGGTACTCCGCGACTATGTGGGGCCTACCCTATGATGATCTGGATGGGTGGCGTGGGCCTTATCCCCCCGATGTGTTTGCGGCGCAATTCGAAAAGATAGCAACAGGTTGGGAGCCAGGGCTGGAGTTGTTGGAAAAAGCAGTCGGGAAAACGCCTTCTCACTTGCGCGGGAATGCGGAGGAGGATCTCAGGTTGGGAAAAGCCGGGGCGATCTATTTTCGATCGGTTGCCAATCAAGCGAGATTTGTGACAGCACGCAATGATCTATTTGATGCAACCACATCTCTCTCCTCGGAGGAAACGAACCGACTTAAAGCGGTCATGAAGGAGACACTGGAATCTGAAATAGAACTCGCCCACCAACTCTACCGATTGGTTCAGGAAGACTCTCGAATCGGCTTTGAACCTTCCTGCCAGTATTTCTATCTGCCTCTGGACCTGGTGGAGAAAGTCATCAATTGCCGTTGGATCTTACAGGAACTGGAAAAGTAGGTGGATCGCATTTTCTAGATTGCGTCCTTCTGTTTCTCCCGATGGAAGAGCTGGAGCAATTCCGCGAGTTTTTCAGGTTGGGAATCCGCAAGATTTGTTCTCTCGGTTGGGTCTCTAATCAAATCGTAAAGTTCCCAATCCGCGTCCCCATCTTTTGGGTTGTTCCTGACAATCTTCCAATCCCCGTGGCGCAGGGCTTCCCACTCACGGTGTCTTCCCCAGGTAGTATAAATGACACGCTCGGTAGATTTCGATTCTTCGCCGGACAGAAGCGGCCACAAGTTTTCTCCATCCCACCCAAGGTCCTCGTCGGGTTTGTATCCCAGGCGGGCCGCGAATGTGGGCATCCAATCGACAACATGCATCGGGGAATCGATCTTTCCAGGCTCGAGGGTCCCAGGCCAATTCACAAGCGCGGGTACTCGGAACCCACCCTCATAAGCCTGTGACTTTTTCCCGCGCAGCGGATCGTTCGAACTGAAATCGGTCAAAGGAACATCGGGAGGAGGGTAATTGTTTCCACTGTGGTTGATTTGGGCTCCATTGTCCGAAGAGAAAACGACCAGTGTGTTTTCGCGTTGGCCGCTTCGGTCGAGGGCTTCCACCATCTGACCAATGCAATAGTCCATGTGGGTTACCGCGGCCGCATAGAGTCTCCGTTCGGGGTCGTCGATGTGATTATTAATCGCAATCCATTTCACTTCTTCGACCAGGGGGGTGTGAACCGAATGGAAGGGGACATACAGAAAGAACGGACCCTCCTTCTCTCTTTCAATCCACTCAACCGCTTCTTGGGTGACCAGGTCGGTCGCATGGCCCACTTCTTCGACGAATTCGTGATTTCTGTGCCAGGTTTGAGTGTAGTCGGGTTGGTTCAGGCGGTAACGGTGGTCGTACATTCCCACCGCACCAGCGAACGATCCGTAACTATGATCGAAACCGTAGTGGTTCGGACCCCATTCAGGTAGCGATCCCATATGCCATTTGCCACTGATCGCTGTCTCATAACCGAGAGTCTTCAACATCGATGCCAGGGTCAATGTCCCCCGCTCATAAGACCGCTCGTTGGAGGCGGTGACACAGTGGGTTCCGAATCGACTGGGGTACCGTCCGGTCATGAGCGCGACTCGTGTCGGTGTGCACTGCGGTTGGACATAGTGACAGTCGAGTTCGATTCCTTCTTCTGCCAACCGATCAAGATTGGGGGTTCGGATTTCCGGGTTGTGGTACCCAATGTCGTTCCACCCCTGATCATCGGAGAGTATAAAAACGATATTCGGTAGAGGGTCTTTCGAAAAGGATACCGTCGTCGGGAACCATCCCGCCAGAAGTAATACGGCACAAGTAATGCGTCTCATGGCTTTCCTTGAGTGGCTTCCAAAACCGTCTATTTCTCAATCGTGAACTCATCCAACACATTTCCATCGAGATCGTAGACTTTATAACTCAAATGAGGACCATCGATTTCAATTAACTGATAGACCGGGATTCCAGAAAATTGGACAGCGGCATAATCCGCTGGAGGTAAGTCCCGGGGGCGATTACCAATCGGAATCGAAATGATATGGATGGTTCCTTCGCTGGGTGATGCCACAGGTTTATCCCGAAAGATGGGATGACTCCGCATGTAGTAATGAATATGCCCTTCGAGGGCTATGTCCAAGTGGTATTTGTCGAAGAGGTAACCCCAGAGATTTCGAATCTCAGGATAAGCGTCTTCATAGTTGTATGGCGGAAAATGATAGGTCGAAAAATTCCAAGTTGCTTTCGATTCCTCCAGTTGTTCCTCCAGCCAATCGGCTTGATCAAGCGCGGGTAATGTCGAGTCTAGGATGATGAACCGCAAATTACTGTAGTCCGTGACAAAAGCGCGTTCCGACTGAAGATTCTCGGGCCCATTGTCGGGAAGTCCGAACAGATCGACATACATCTGGACGCCCATACCATCGATCGCATCATGGTTTCCGATCGTGGGAATCAGAGGGATCTTTCTCCCGATCCCTCGTGCACACTGGAAAAATCGATCCCAATCGTCGCGATATTGGCCGGTATCCACTAAGTCTCCGGCGATTGTGTAGAAGGCAAGATCCGGGTGTCGGTCTTCAATGACCTGCAGCATCTCTCCCCAGAGATCCCGATTATGTGTGTCTCCAAAACTAATGAACGAAAAGGGTGCGGTCCCGGAAGGAGCGGTTCTGAATTCCGCCTCCTCGCTCCAGATATCGTTTTTCGGGTGGCCGACTTGATAGACATAGGCGGTCCCGGGCTTTAGGTCCCGAATGACCACAGTGTAATGGTGACATTGAGGATCGTTGGCCAATAGACGATCATCGATCCGTTTCATGGATGCAGCCATTTGTTCGAGCGCATCCTGCCCTTTCTCTTTGTAACGGACAACCCCGTCCTTGATTTCGGTAGAGGTGCGCCATTGAACGGTTTGGGTCGTTTGAGGATCCTCGCTCCAGGTCAGGAAAATTTGGTCGGGCGTGGTGGATGAGGGATGGCGGGTTTTACGAAATCCGCCGATCAAGTTGGCTGTTCGTGCACGGCCACGGATAGTGGTGAGAAGACGGTGCCCAAAGAGTCCTTTCGGAACTTCCTTGAGAAGCAGACTGTCCCAATCGTTGTACACATAAGCCCCCTCATGTATCCAACCGATGGGAAACTCTGCGGGGTCGAGGCAGGTGATCTCGACGAAGTCCTCATCGTTCTTCGGACCCACCGAAACAAACAGATGCTGGCGGTGTCTATCGAAACCGTTGATTCCTAACCCGACTCGACCCGGTTCAAAATCCTTCTGCCAAACTTCATACACCCAGTTTTCGTCATTGACCACTTGAAGGTCCGTTTTCTTGAAACCCGATTCGGGCAGCCAGAAAGGTGTCACCCGTTGCTCCACATGACGCATGACCGATACCACAACGGGAACATTCACATCAAAGGTGATGTATTGGGTGGCAAGGGATTCTCGTTCCTCTCGTGTGATGAGCGATTGTATTTTTTCTTCGGTGAGCGAATAGAGTTCCTCTTCCGAAAGAGTTTCATACAAGCGGGAAACGATTCCATCCATTGTATCCTCAATGGATGGGCTGCCTGCTATGGAAATTTCCTGATTGAGGCAGAGTCCGAATGAAAACAAAAGCAAAACGAGGAAACGTGGTTTTCGCATAACAATC
>JAJDBZ010000172.1 GCA_029261095.1 Candidatus Omnitrophota bacterium
CGATGAGAGGTGTCCATCCTCAGCTGAGGCATTCACCATCTCGGGTTTTCTCGCGCGAACAGCCGCAATGAAATTGTCGACATGACTCTTGTCTTCGTATCGGGTCGGTCCCGGTTCGCCATTGTTTAGGAAGGTTTGATATCCAGTGTAACTGTCTAGGATCATGTACCCCTCGGACCCATAAAAAATGTTTCCGATTCCGACTCCCAGTTCCGGATAGGTGTGCATGTGTCGTACCTCAAATATCAGAAGGAGGCCTCGCTTACCTTCATCTGGATAGGAAAACGTGGCCACCAAACTGTTTGGGGTTTCTTGGTCATCGTCGTAACTGAAATGGCCGCCATGCGCGCTGGTTTTTGGAGGCAAACCCACACCCAACCCCCACCGCGCAACATCCATCTGATGAACTCCCTGATTTCCAATGTCGCCATTGCCGTAATCCCAATGCCAGTGCCAGTTGTAATGAAAGCGATTCTCACTGAATGGGCGTTTTGGAGCCGGTCCCAACCACATGTCGTAATCGACCTCGGGGGGTGGGCCTTTCTCAGGAGTGTGGCCGATCGATTGACGTGTCTTGTAACACAGGCCCTTTGCCATATAGATATCGCCGATGATCCCCTCGCGGAGTTTCTGGATGGCTTCCTGCGATCCAGGGGAACTCCTGATCTGGGTTCCGTGTTGGACAACACGCCCGTATTTTTTGGCGGCCTTTACCAGCTGTCGTCCCTCCCAGACATTGTGCGAAAGCGGCTTTTCGACATAGACATCCTTTCCCGCCTGACAGGCCATGATCGCCATCGGTGTGTGCCAATGGTTGGTTGTTGCGATCGAAACGCAATCGATGGAATCATCATCGAGGACCTTCCGGAAATCTTTCTCGAACTCCGGCCGCTTCAGGTTCCGGTCATCGAACAATGTTTTGGCACAGGGTTCATATGTCCGGTCATCCACATCGCACAAGACCGCGACTTCAACATTCTCGTGGGTCTCAATGGGGTACCTGGGAGCTCCTGGGGCGTCTGGAGAGAGAGAAGGGAAACGGTTTGCGTGATATTTTCTTCCGCGACCATTGATCCCGATGATTCCAATTCGAATCCGATCGTTTGCTCCCGCCCAAGACGCCGTCGATCTTTTGAGGGCCCCGATTCCCACAGCGGCCCCCGCTGCTAGAGTCGTTGAATCTTTCAAGAAGTCACGTCGGTTTTGCGGGGTCATTGTTTCACCTCATTCTTTTTTCTGTTAATGGGGTCGGGTGCTGTCATCTCGCCGAACTAGGCTATCGCGTTGGCCTCAGAAGTCAAATTGAAGAACGAATACTTTCGAGCGGATTGAGACTCAACCTTCGGGAACAGGACCAGTAGAAGAGAAAGTGAGGGATAGAGTCGCCCAGTAAAGAGGGTGAGTTTAGATCTCGTTGCAGACGGTTAGGACTGATTCGACTACATGATCTCGCTCTCGATTGGTTAGATTTGGATAAATCGGAATCGAAAGCGACCGCTTCCAATGCTCCTCCGCGATGGGGAAATCGCCAGGGAGACTGAAAATCCTGTGCTGGGGCAGAAAGACAGGGCGCTTTACCTCGACTCCCAATTCTTCTAATCGTCTTTCCCACAGAGTCGAGTCTTCGGGTACCAAGACCACGTAACGATACCACCCATGTCCATCAGGTGAATCGGATGTTGGAAGAACTAATCGATCGGGGAGATTCCTGAAGGCCTCTGTATAGAAATCGGCGATTGCTTTTCTGCGTTTTAAAGACTGCGCGAATGACTCAATCTGCGGAATCGCAAGGGCAGCAGACCAGTCGGAAAGATTGCCATTCCAACCCGGTCCCGGATCGCTACGGCCATCATATTCGGTCAGTTTCTCGATCTCCTCCATCAGCTCCGAATCGACGGAGGATATCAAGCCTCCCTGTCCTGTGCAGATCGGCTTAGTCGCATAGAAAGAGGTCATCATCAACCTGCCTTGCGTCCCCACTCGTCCGCTGCCAGTATCGACTCCCAATGTTTGTGCGCAATCCTCGAAAACAGGGGTCCCTGTTTCAATGAGGGCTTTGATCTCTATTGGCTTTCCATACATGTGGGGAACTATTATCGCCAATGTGTTGGAGGAAATTCTCTGAGCCACTTGCGATACATCAAGGTTCCCATCGATGTCGGTGTCGCAAAGAATGGGCTTGGCTCCCACCGCATGGATCGCATGAACCAGTGCGGCGCAAGTGAGAGTCGAGGTAATCACTTCCAGGCGTTCGGTATCCTGTCCTTGCTTCGCGCGAAGGATTTTCAGTCCCCACAATCCGAGATGGAGGGCGGTGGTTCCACTTTGTAGGGCATGGGACCGAAAGGTTTGAGGGGTCTTGCCGAGAATTTTCTCGGTAAACAAGGACTCGAGGCGGCGGCAAAAAACACCGCGGGCGAGATGCCCCGAATCGAGCATCTCGCCCCACGTATCTAAATCGACTGATTTCAAGGCCGGTCTCGAATGAGGAATCATACTTCCTATTCTCGACAGACTTGGCCTCGGTTTTTAGTGTCCAACGATGCTTCCCAACTGGAACATCGGGAGAAACATCGATATCACGATTCCTCCGACCACGACTCCGAGGAAACAAATGATGAGCGGTTCCATCAGAGATGTCAGACCCGCGACAGCGATGTCCACCTGCTCTTCGTAATAGTCTGCGATCTTAATCAACATCTCATCCAGGGCGCCGGTTCTTTCCCCGATATCGATCATTCGGACCACCATCGAGGGGAAAACCGCCGCTTCCTTAAGGGGTGCCGCAATGGATTCACCCTCTTTGATGCTTTCCCTGACATTGAATACCGCTTCTTCCACCACCTTGTTACCCGAACTCTTTGCAACGATTTCGAGAGAAACAATGATATTGACACCCGACCTCAGCAGGGTTGAGAAGGTTCGAGTAAATTTAGCAATGGCGACTTTCTGAAAGAGTTCTCCCACGATCGGAAACCGGAGAAGGGCTTTGTCGAACTGGTACCGACCCTGATCGGTTTTAATGTATTGCTTGAATAAGAAACCGCCTACCACTCCGCCGATGAGAATATACAGGAAGTTGGCCTGCAGAAACTCGCTGGCTGTGATCATGAGTTTTGTTGGGGCGGGTAATTCCGCATCGAAGGATTCGAAGATATCCGCGAAAATCGGTACGACCTTAATAAGAAGGAGCGCGACAACCGCGACCGCTACACTGACAATCACCGAAGGGTAGATCATCGCCGACTTAATCTTTCTCTGAAGGCTTGCTGCTTTCTCGAGGTAGGTTGAAAGTTGGAGTAAGATCTGGTCGAGCATACCCGCGGCCTCGCCGGCCCGGATGAGGTTGACATAGAGGGTGTCAAAGACCTTTGGGTGTTTAGCCATCGCGTCGGTTAGGGTATCTCCACCTTCGACATCGGCCTTGATTTGCATGATCACCGCAGCGAAGGTTGCGTTCTCGATGTTTTCTCCGAGAATGCTCAATCCTTCGATGAGTGGGAGACCCGCATTAACCATGGTGGCCATCTGACGGCTGAACAGAACCTTATCGTCGATGGTGATTCTTTTCTTCCTCTTCCTCTTTGCCGCGGCACCTTTCTTACGGTTTCTGGATTCGTTGATCGATGTGACCAACAATCCGCGGTCCTTCAGAATCCCAAGACCCTCCACCTGGCTGACCGCCTCGATCAGTCCCTGAACAGTCTTACCCGACGATCGGTCCCTTGCGGAATACTCAAATGACGGCATGGCTCCATTCTCCTTCTGTGGGGGTGGTGCGGTGCAACCCACTCCCCAAACACTTAGTTTTCGTAAGTAACGCTCAGCACCTCGCTGACCGTGGTCGACCCCTCCAAGACTTTAACAATCCCGCTGTCCCTAAGAGTCCTCATTCCTTCACGACGAGCAATCATTCTCAAATCATTGTTCGATGCCTTTTCGATACAGCCGTTCGATAATGCATCGGACATTTCCAAAACTTCATAAAGCGCGACTCGCCCCCTATATCCTGTGTCAGTGCAATTGGGGCATCCCTGACCTTCATGGAAGGTTAATTCTCCTGCTTTTTCAGGATCAATTCCGAGTTGAGTCATTAGATCCATACTTGGTGCGTAGGGTTGAGAGCATTTCGTACAAATTCTTCGGGCGAGGCGTTGGGCGACGACCAAGAGGAGCGACGCACCCACCAAGAACGGTTCGATTCCCATGTCTATGAGACGGTTAATACTGCTCGGGGCATCATTGGTATGCAGCGTGGAAAGAACCAAGTGACCGGTCAGCGCCGCCTTGATAGCGATTGACCCGGTGTCGTAATCCCGGATCTCACCCACCATGATGATGTCGGGATCCTGACGGAGAAAGGACCGAAGGACTTCCGCGAAACCCATACCGATGTCCGGTCGAGCCTGGACTTGGTTGATCCCCCTAATCTGGTATTCGACAGGGTCTTCGGCAGTCATGATGTTCTTTGCCGGATCGTTAATCCGGGAGAGGCCCGAATAGAGGGTTGTGGATTTTCCGCTGCCAGTTGGCCCAGTCACCACGATCATCCCGAAGGGACGCTTAATGGCTTTTTCGAACTTAGCCAGGGATTCCGGTTCAAATCCGAGTTTGGTGAGATCGAGCTGTAGGTTGCTTTTGTCTAAGAGACGCATGACGACCTTCTCGCCATGAACAGTGGGGATCGTGGAAACCCGGAAATCGACCACTTTGTTTTCCGCTTTCATTTTGAAGCGACCGTCTTGCGGTTTCCTTTTCTCGGAAATATCGAGTTCCGATATGATCTTGATCCGGCTGATCGTCGCATTCTGCATCTTCTTGGGAATTCCCGGCATTTCCTTCAGGACACCGTCAATCCTGCAGCGAACTCGTACTCCCTTTTCCTCAGGTTCGATGTGAATATCGCTAGAACGTGTCCTGATCGCTTCCGAGATCAACATGTTGACCAGCCGAATCACCGGCGCCGTATCAATGTCGCCCTCTTCTTCCTCGACATCTTGAACGACCTCAAGTTCTTCGGTCTCGAGGTCGCCCAAAAGCGCCGAATAAGAGTCTTCGGCATCCTGTTCGGGTGTGGGGGCGTAGTATTTATCGATGGCACTTTCGATCTCTCGCGGGAGTGACAACACCGGGAGGACATCCATCTTTGTTTTGAGCTTGATTTCGTCTAGGTGGTGAATGTTGTCAGGGTCGGTCACCGCGACAGTCAATTGCTGTTCGGTTCGATCCAGAGGAATGATCTGGTACCTGCGCGCGGTCTCTTCGTTCACTGAGTCGAGGATCTCGCGATCGATCTCGTAGTCGGAAATGGAGATGTAAGGAATCTTATGATGATCAGAGAGGGCCTGAATGACTTGTTCTTCGCTGAGAAAACTGTGTTCGATAAGGAAGGATGCCAGATTCTGAGGTTTCTCCATCACGGAAAAAGCCTTTTCAACCTCAGCAACCTGTTCCTGTGTGAGGTACCCCTTGGTAACCACATACCGTTGGAACGACCTGGAAAATGCAGGCTTTTTGACCGATCCAGTACGACCCATGGATTTTGCCATAACGAACACCCTCTGCTCCCAAAGGGAGCGATTTGTAAAACTCTGATAGTCTGTTGAGTAATCTTATACTGAAACATAACATTTATCAAGTATATCGTTCACGTAGGACCTGGAACATAAATATGGGACAAATTCAGCACTTTTCGCTTATATCGCCAAGAAGTGCATCCGATGTTATCCTGCCCCACTGAATTTCTTCGCTGGATGAGCTAACTAGAATCCGCTTGCATCGACTGTCAGATTCGAACAGATCGCCTTCTGAGTTTCCTCAGCCTCGCGGGAAGAGCCAGTGGACTATCAATTCCAGCAAACGATGATTGGGGTCTTTAGGAATGGAAATCGATGCGAAAACGAAATTATGTGCGGTAATCGGAAATCCGATTACGCACTCCCTCTCTCCCGCGATTCACAACGCTGCCTTTGACGCAAAGAAACTGAATTACTGTTACACCGCGTTTGAAGTATCGAATGTGGAGCAGGCCATAGAGGGTATGCGAGGGTTGGGCATCCGAGGCTTTAGCATCACCATTCCTCACAAAGTGGCTGCCATGCCTTTCGCGGATGAACTCGACCCTGTCGCGGAAAGTATCGGGTCGATCAACACGCTGATCAACAACGAGGGAGTCTTAAAAGGTTATAACACTGATGGCGTCGGAGCCTTACGTGCGCTGGAGTCCGCTGGTGTCCCTCTTGAAGGAGCGGAGGCGACCATCCTCGGCAGTGGAGGAGCAGCGCGTGGGATTGCTTTCACACTAGCCGCTAAAAGCGAACTTGCCAAGTTGAACATCTTGGGTGTGATTGAAGATGAAGTAAAAAACCTTTCAAAGAATGTGGCTAAGCAGACCTCCGCAAAGGTGGTGGGAGATCTTCTCAATGAAGAATCGCTTGAAGAAGCGATGGCTCATACCAATATCTTGATCCACTGCACTCCGGTGGGAATGCATCCCGACATCAGCGATTCCATCGTTCCGAAAGACCTCATGTCGGCCCCCTTGGTGGTTTTCGATATCGTCTATAACCCGATCGAAACAACCCTCCTGAAAGAGGCCAAAGAGAAACGTTGTCGTACCATCAATGGAGCTGAAATGTTTATCAATCAGGCCATCGTCCAATTCGA
>JAJDBZ010000173.1 GCA_029261095.1 Candidatus Omnitrophota bacterium
AGGATTACTCAAGTTAGATTTTCTAAACTTGTCATAATCATATCGATTTCGTTTCGCAAGTGTCAACACTCTTTCAATTCCCCCTGGGACCTGAAAAAAGCCTATTCGGCCGATTTAGTTCAAAACAACGGGCGCACTTTCGCCAATCCAGTCGATCGCGACGGGTTTATCGAATATCCTTATTTTCGGAAGGTTTGGGTCGGAAACTAAGTCATTCCTTTCTTGCTCCCAACTTTTATCAGAACCCCAAGGATAAGTAAAACGGTCCCGGCTTGCACCAAGTGCATATAAGTTAACGTCAAACTGTCGTCCGCTCTGAGAATAATCGCACTCAGAGCCAGGAATGTCGCCACCGCATGGAGGATTAGAACCGCCTGTATCGGTGAAAGTCCTAGGAACACCAATCGGTGACTCAAATGGTCCCGGGCACAGTGCCTGACTGCTTCGACCCATGTTTTGGTCACTCCAGAGTGGTGGCGAGTCCAAACCACAAATACCAGGTCGAATATGGGTAAAGCCAGAATAAGCAGAGGGATCGTAGCACGGGATACAGATTGATTCGACCATTCACCCATGACACCGAGGACTGCAAGGCAAAACCCAAGAAAAAAACTCCCTCCATCGCCGATAAAGATCCTTCCACGGGGGAAATTGTGTGGGAGGAAGCCGAGGCATGCTCCGGAAAGCGCGATCGAGATCAGGCCCCAAAACCGGTTCAACTCTCCAGTAAACCCCACCTCTGACTGGGTTTGGACCGCCACAACAAAATAGGCGAAGGACGCGATGGCTGAGAAACCCACCGCCAGCCCATTCATGTTGTCAAAGGCATTTATCGCGGAAGCCACTCCTGCGATCCAAAGGAGTGTGAGAAGTAAATTAAGCAAGATCCAAGGTGAAAGGTTCAGGATAAGTCTCTCATCCACCACCCAACAGGCCAAGGTCATGACGAAGAGAAACCCCAGTTTGAATACGGCCGGAATTCCTCGCCTGAAATCATCGACCAACCCCATGGTCATCGCGATCAAGCCTCCAAACACAATGACATACAAAGCCCTTTCACGGAGGCCAGCTTCAAAAACTCCCAAATGAACACCAATAATAAACGCGGCGCAGATAGCCGCTCCTCCTCCAAGCGGAGTGGGCAGTTCATGTGAGGACCGATTATTCGGGATATCGAGGAATTGGATCGATTGTGAATAGGTGCGAACCAGGAATGTTATCAGGTAAGCGGCGAGTGCGGCAGAAACAAAGGCAATTGGGTAAACGCCACTCCATGTTGCATGTTTAAGAAATTCAAAGTTCAAAACGAAACCCCTTCCGCCAATATGATACTATCGGCTGAAAAGGGGTCTGTTATTAGTGGGAGTGGGAAGAGATTAGTCGAGTAAACCCGCGGAAACCTTGATAATCTTGGTGGAAAACGTCGTTTGGAATGTGAGGGTTCCGTCGCGAAGGTCTCTCATTTCCACCGCGTAATCGCCGCTGGCGAGTTTTCCGGTGACAATGAGTTCTTCGTTCCCGTCCAAGTCGAGATCATTTGTCATGACGTCGGGGTCGCCCTCGATTCCGTTCTCGAGTAGGAAACCGCCATAAAGCATCTCTGTCTGTCCACCCTGAAAGACTTGATAGGCTGCTGAACCAGTCATGCTGTCGCGTCCGGCAACGATGAACTCGAGTGATTGGTCGTTGTCGATATCGGTGAACAAATTTGTGGTTTGTCCATTGAACCCAGAGTCAAGATAAGTGTGGGCCACCACCTGGAAACCGTCGTGGTCGAACACTTGAACAATGTTTTGTCCAGTATCGGTCAACCTACCCGATACGACAATCTCTTGGCATCCATCGCCATCCACATCGGCGGCGCAGGCTTGCACTTCATCTCCGAACTTGGAGGAGAGCACATTTTTTTTCAGGCGAATCTGACCGAAAACATCGGTGACGATCAACCGGAACGAACTCATTCCGCTCCTTGCCAAGGAAGCGATTTCATAGACACCGTCGCCATCGAGGTCGAGAGTAAACCCGGAGGAGATCGGTGAGTACCCGATCCCGAAGAGAGTGATGGGACTCTCGACTCCCTCCATGCCAATCACGGTCGCTTCTGTTCTTTCGTTTTGGGTGCGACCGAAGACCACAACCTCTTTGGCTCCATCTCCATCGACATCATCTAGCGCCACTTTTTCGATCGTGTGATATCCAAGGACGATAGAGGGATAAGTCACTACTGAGTTTCCTTCGGAATCGTATGCTTCAAACCGATAGATTCCCGATTGGTTGCGTCCCATCACCAAGACTTCCTCTCCATCATTGCCATCGAAATCACAAGTGAAGAAACGAATGTCGAAGTGGTGCCAACTCGAGAGTGTGTTTCTGGTTTGAAGAAGTTGCCCCTGGCCAGTCCAATACTCGAGTTTGATCCCGGTGGTGGAGGCTCCGAAGGCGATAATCTCATTCGTTCCGTCCCCATTCAGGTCGGCGATCTCCATTTGACCTTCGGTTGAAACACCTGAGAGAACCTCGTTGTAAAGGTTAAAACTCTTACCGGAGGTATCCAGAACCTCGAATCGGTTCTTTTTCTTTTCTTTATCGAAACCGGCCACAAAAACTTTTCGCCCTTTTCCTTTGTGGGTGGGTTCAATCGATGGCGTGGGAGTGGGTGTGGGGTCATCGCTAACGACTGGGGGAGTCGGAGAAGGAGTTTGGGTCGGCACAGGTCCCATATCGTAGAGTTGGATCGTGTGTTTACCTGCAGGGAATTCAACAGTGACAGCGTCGTTGGTTGAAGCACTCGTTTCGATGAACGTTCCATCCCGGTAGACATCGTAATTGTGGTTGGAAATAAGTGATCCAATGACGGCGGCTTGAACATCTGCTGTCCATATGATTGCCAGCGTTATGGCGAGTTTTCTCATCTTGACCCCTCCTTCTTCAATGGCCACATAAGGCAAAGGAGATGCCATCTTTATTTTTCAAACTTTAAAGTCTTAAAAGCCTTATCAATCGAACAGAATTACGCTTTCGTTTAGGAAAAACCAATAAATGATGAATTTGGATCTGTTTAATTCCGAAACAACACGGAGGAGTGGGGGGAGGCATGGCAGTGATTGTTCACTTTTGAATCATCCTGACTGATTCTGCTTTTTTGAGTAGAAGGCGGATGGTTTAACCGTTCAACAATCGGAAAAGCGAGGTGTGAACTTCACTTTGTAATCAATCCAAACCAAAGGCGACAGTTCAGGCGAAGGCGGTAAGAATTGAAATGGAGCGGATGAACGCCCATCTTCAGGATACTGAACTCTGGTTTGGCTTTTCAAATCACAAGGAAGGTTGGATGCGAGAGGAGAAATACATCTCAGAACCTTGTAGGTTCCGCCCGAGATAGGCCCAATACGCGTCGGGCGTAAGCTTGACTTCAGGCCCTGATCGGTTGAGAATTTCAAAGCAGTCTCTGGTGGGTGTAGCTCAGTTGGTTAGAGCACATGGTTGTGGTCCATGGGGTCGAGGGTTCAAATCCCTTCACCCACCCCATATCAATCGAACAAGACCAGACAGGGCACTATATCTAATTAGCAATCAAGCGGTCGATCAGGGTTTCCCGTCGTAACACGACTTTAGAGAGACCCGAAGTACCGGTCCTCGGAAAAGTGGTAGGTTTCCAATGAAAACTAAATCAACTCTCCCCAATGGCTGGGTGTGGTTTGAAGATCCAGGCAAAGTTTTTATTCCATACAAAGCCAAGCTCATTCACAGTTCACCCGTGAAGGATGGTGAGACTCTTTTAGTCTCCTCAAAGAAAAACTGGTTCTTGAAGCGAGAGCGGAATGGGCAGGGTCCCTCTTGGGAAAAAGTGTCGGGCAACGATGCTTTTTTGTGGCTGGTAAGGAATCAGTACGACTTTGATCGGAGAAAAGATGATGCGGTCCAAGACCTTCTCGATGATTTTGAGGTTTAACCCGGCATTTACTGGGGAGTGAATGGCGCTCTAAACGCCTGTCTGTTATCGTTGGGTTTCATACGATGAAGGGCGGCATATGACCCCGTGAACAAAACGCAGTTTTCTTTTTTTCCTACTATCGCTTCATTAATACTTCTTCTTTTTCACGACCCGCTAATCTTTCCTCACGTTGAGGCCGCGACGCTCCTGGTCCCCGACGATTATCCTTCGGTCAATTTCGCAATGGACGCCTCCTCCGATGGCGACACGATCCGAATTACAGACAGCGGTGTCTACAACGAAAACTTGGTCATCAGTAAGGCAATCAACCTGGAGGCGGATACCGGGCAAAATCCGGTCATCCAGGGGACCGGAACTACAAGCAGCGTGATCTGGAGTGATAATCGTAGTTTGGGCGCTCGTATCGGCTCGCTGGATGGTGGCCAGATCGTAATCGACGGCGGAGGTTTCGATACGGTCTCGGTCATCCTGGGAAACGGTCACGATGGTGCCGGGACGGTACTTTACGAAAACCTACTCATTCGCAACCCTCACGCCGACAAATCCATGATCTTTCCATCCGCGGCCGGAAATACGACCTACCGAAACATCGAGATCGACGCTGGAAACGTTTGCCAGTTCCCGATACGTCTTGATTTCCTCGGTGGCAAGCAGTTGACCTTTGAAGGTTGCTCTCTTTCTAACGCTCCAGATATCGGCTTCTTTTGTGGGAACCCAACGGGATCTGGGACCGTGGACATCATCGATTGCAACATCGAATCAGCCCAGAGACCCGTGCTCATTCAACCGACTAGCGGGCCGTTCACGTTCAACATCGAGAGATCCTGGATACGTAACACCGATACCGCCCAGAGTTGGCAGACCATCTCCCTGCGCGGGGACGCAACCGTTTTCAACGCCACCGAATCCGTCATCGAGAATCAAGGACCAGGCAACGCTTTCCTTTTTTTCCCGGGAGTGGGTAATCTAGACCTCATCCTTGACCATTGCGACATCATCGCTAGCGGCGTCGCTTTCTTTTTTGAAGGCGCCTCGAACAGGAGTTTCACGATCACTAACTCCAACATCGTTTCGGGTTCTGTCGGATTTGGTGGAGCGCTTGACCCCGGTGATGTCTTCACAGTCAATAACAATAACGTCCCAGGCGGATACAATTCATTTCCCACGGGGTCTAGCGATGTGATTCCCGGGCAAGCCCCCGATTACCTCAATCCAGGTCTGGGAGATTTTCGTTATTCGACAACCGCGCTTCTTATGGCGGACGCAGATGGCGGTCCAATAGGCGTGAATAATGATTTCGATTTCATGATCATGCCAACCGCGACGCCCACTCTTACACCAACGCCCGATCCCAATGTAACGCCCACCCCCACACCTCTCTATTCACCCGCCGACCAAAGTTATATTGACGCATTCCACGCAGTATTTCCGCAAAGAATTCCGCCCTACACCCTCGAAGAATACTTGGAGGCCTTTCCCTTCGATCGATACTTGAATCGGCCCTCACTGGAGAGCGCTATCGTGCTAATGGAGGCCGGAGATCTCTTCCCCTTTAACTTCGCTACCTGGATGCAGGGGTTCAACGAGATGTATCTCCATACGGGTAACCTCGCTTACATCCGGGAGAATCTGTATCTGATCCGTCGCATCCTCAATTACCGGGACGATGTTCAGGGTCTCACCCTTTTTGATGGAACCATCAATCCAGTTTGGGGAGAGACCGGTTATTCCACCGACGGTCGAGAATATTTTGCTGTAGATGATGGGGGCGTAATCTATCCGATGTATTGGCTTCTCGAAATCGCCCGAGACCATCCCGATGCCATGGCGGAATTTGATGCGGGCGAGTGGGATTCCATGCTGGCGTTTTTGGATGAAACGCTTGAATTTCATAAGGCGCAATACCGCGAAGGCCCCGCGCCCGGCGAGGGGCGGCTCATATTTCTTCGGACTGATTTGTCCGGGTTCGTGAATCAACCCCAGCCAGTTAACTGGATGAGTTCGATTGGAAAAGCGTATTGGCTTTCCTGGAAGCTGTCGGGGAACGCTGAATACCGCGACATCGCCATCGCTATGGCGCAATACGCCAAAAACAGGATCTCCCTTGCGACGGATGGGGCTTATTACTGGGCGTATTGGCTCCCCCTCAATCCTGTGCCGACAGCCCCTGTCCCAAGGGAAACCATCACCGGCCTTCCTGGTTACAGTTCAATCGAAGACATTTCCCATGCCGCTTTGAGCGCCTCGTTCTGGATCTATATGGCCGAAGAAGGGCAGGTCTTTACACAACAGGACATGGAGAGGTTCGGGCAGACAATTCAGTTGGGCATCGCGCGCCTTGACAACGGGATTCTTTTTCCGGGTCTGTTGGGAATCCCCGATAATTCCCAGGCGAGTCGGGTCTTGTCCTCCTCGGTCGAACAGTTTATACGCCTCGCGCAATTTGATCCGGAAGTCTATGAACGGATGTCCGATTTCTATCTCACCTACTGGTCTTCTCCCGGACCTCGTCTTACCGGACTCCTCCTGCGTTACCATCCCTCGGTGATCGGTCTTCCTGCGGCCAATGTAAGCCATTGGGAGATTTATTGAGGAGTGCATGCCGCTCTAAACGCCAATCCATAGTATTTCGGTTTCATACGATGAAAGGCGGCATACAACCCCGTGAACCAAACGCAGACTTCCTTCTTTCGTA
The DNA here is from genome assembly GCA_029261095.1 of Candidatus Omnitrophota bacterium. Taxonomy (GTDB): domain Bacteria; phylum Hinthialibacterota; class Hinthialibacteria; order OLB16; family OLB16; genus JACKFH01. The sequence goes on from JAJDBZ010000173.1 coordinate 6,651, forward strand.
CCGTCGCTTCATTAGTATTTCTTCTCATTCACGGCCCGATATATTTTTCTAACGTTGGAGCAGCTCTGGGCAAAAATCCTCTCATCCAAGAAACCGGAGCGACAATCGGTGACCGGTCGCGCGGATCGGTTCTCTAGATGGCGGTCCAATCGTGATTGAAAGTGGCGGATTCGACACGGTCTCAGTCATCCTGTAAAATGGCGTTTAATTGTCCAGGCTCCCTCGAACGATTAGCAAAGATCCATCTCAAGCTGCATGACCAGGAAGTAGCAAAAGATTATCTCTCAATCTTTTCAGCAAGAAGGTCTTTAAATCTTCTCCAGTATTGACATCGTCTCCTAGACCACAGAGAGAGACTTCTTCCACCAGAAGATTGACAAGATCTTTTGGATCCAGGCCAAACTTTTCCGCCAATATTTTCAACATCGAGGCATCCGATCCCGTAAATCGGATCGCGAAATCTTCATCATCCGACATGAGGACTTTTTGAAGGATCGGCTTCACCTTCTGGATTTCGATCGGTTTGATGAGTGATCCCGTGAATCCATGATTGAGAGCTTTTCTTTCTGTGGCAGAATCCCCTTGGGCGGTTGTGTAGATGAATTTAGGCAAGGGGTAAGAGTTTGTGAGTCCTGGTTCGAATGAAGGACTTTTTCTTGCATTCTCAAGAAGCTCCCAACCATCCATGGTGGGCATCAGGAGTTTGGTGATGACGATGTCAAATCGATCGGTCTCAATTCGTTGCAAAGCATTTTGTCCACTCTCGGACCATTCGACTTCGTAACCTAAATCACCAAGGATCCCGACCAGGTTCTTTCTCGAAAAGCTGCTATCATCCACCACCAGGATTCGCTTAAAACCCATTAGAAACCCACCTTTCAGAGTCGCCTTATTTCAACTCACCTAAACATGATAAACACAATTTATCAAACTTTTCAACTATTTCGTTTGGATTTTCAACTCATTCCTCCGAGCGGGGCTTATTGAGTTGGGTTATTCTCCTGAGTGGTGATCGGTTACCCTTCATCATGAGCCAATCATTCGAACATTTAGGTAGTTCCTGTTGAGCGCAAGGTCGAAATCCGCATTATTCTTTTCAGGTGTGACAATCCTGGGCGTGGTGGTCCTTGCGGGAAATGTGCTTTCAGCCAAAAACCCAAATGAAGAACGGATCAGGGTTGAGAAGTTTGCGAAAGAAATCCGTGAGCCCTCGGGTATTTCATATCATCCTCAGAAGAAGTGCCTGATCGTTGTCGGCGATGAGGGTCAGATCGCGGAAGTATCCTTAAGCGGGGATGTGATATCCCTGAGGAACCTCGGAGGAGATCTTGAGGGGGTCACAGTCGATGTCGACCATTCAGTGGTTTATGTGATCGAGGAAAAACTGGAAGCGATCAAGGTAGTCGATATGAAAACATTTGGAACCATCGACACACTACCCCTCGGTCAGATTGTCGAACAATCCGGTTTTTTCAGGAGCCCGAAAGATAGTTTCGAGGGGATCGCCTACGAATCCATTGAAGGTTCGGACGGGGGCATTCTGTGGCTCGGGTACCAGAAGAACCCTGCGGCTCTGTTCCCTCTCAAACTTGAAGGGAATCCTATCCGTGTCAAGGCGCAGGCTCCGATCAAAGTCGACCTACCGGAGATTTCAGGTCTGTGTATCGACCCAAGAAATGGAAATCTGTGGATCGTTTGTGATAGTGAGGACGCTTGCTTCCAAGTCTCAAAGGATGGAGAAATCCTTTCGAAGAAGAAGATCGGAGGGGACAACCAAGAAGGTGTCATTGTTCTTCCGAATGGGGACTGGTGGTTCGCAGACGATGCCGGAGGAATCTTTAAGATGGTATTCAGCGGCGATTAGTCCGGGAAGAGGGGAGGCATTTTGGGAAGCTGCTTGGGGAGGGGTAGCTTGCTTGCCTCGAGGATTCCTCCCGCGGTTTTGTATCGGTCCCCTCCCAAGTGGTGCAACGTTTGGGCATTCTCGGTCCATCCCTCTTCGAAATAATCTTCCTCAACTAATGCTGCAAGAACTTCTGAGGCATAAAAAAAGCAATCGCCATATTTGGAAACGTCACGGACTGCGCATTCCAGGTGTCCAATGCAGTTGGTGACTAGGAGAGGGCTTACTTTTCGGGCACGAAGAGTGACGAATTGCATGGCTCGAATCTTATCTTCCGAGTCCCCTCTATGAGTACCGCAATAATGGGTTTCTGCTGCAAGGGATGCATCGGGAATGGATAAGACGAACTCTCCGGTTTCGCGGAGGAGTTCATTCGAAAGGCTACCTGGTTTTAGAGTCATTCCGACCATAGGCGGGTCTTGAGAAAGGGGCATCTGCCAGGAGAGTGTCGAGACATTGGTTTTCCCCTCTCGCCTTGTCGAGAGAAGTGAAACCGACCCATCGTTAATCATGCGCAATCCGAGAAGCGGTTCGATTTCAATCATTACGGTGGGTTCCCTTCCGATTTCTCTGTTGTTCGAAGGGTAACGGAGGGTGGAGCACTTAAGGAAGGGGAGCCATCAGGATTCGGATCGTGGGCGGAGGTCCGCCAGTGTAAAGCTTACTCGGCAGTTTTCTGCCAGCTCTTGACCCGTTCCCCGACCTCTTGAATATCTTCCGGCTTCAATTGGAGTGGCTTGAGAAGTTTGCCAATAGGCGCAATATACGGATTTCCCGAGCGACCCACATTGACAACCTTGGCGAGGTTGTTGGCAACCGAAACCAAACCGACCAATGGACCGAGTGGAGTCTCCATTCGTTCTTCGGGGTGGTGGTGCCAACGGACCGTTTCGCGGACCGGTTTTGGGAGTCCCCAGTAGTCAGTAAGCCATCCGCCTACAACTGAATGGGTCCACCCGATGGTTTCGAATTCGAGGTCCTCTAGGTTCTCTTTGGATTCAGCGGCACGGATGAGAGTTTGGCTGTAAGTTTCTCCATCATAGGTCAGCAGTAAGAATTTCCCGATGTCATGAAGGAGGGCGGCGGCATAAACATCGTCGGGAATGGAGTGCGGCGTCTTTTCGGCAAGGATCCTCGCAATCTCCGCAGTCGTTTGGCTGTGTTTCTCGAACGCGAGTAGGTCGAAATTCGCTTTCTCCGCATAGGGTTTGAGCGCATCCCAAACTCCGCCACTCAGGCAAACCTGCCGAATCTGCGATCGCCCGAGCAGACCGATCGCTTGTTGGATGGAGGTCACCTGTTTGCTCAAACCGATACCAGCCGAATTAACCATTTTAAGGGTGCGAGCAACCAGTCCTTGGTCTTGGCTCACCACACGACTTAGATCCTCATTGGTCGTCTCCTCCAAATTGAGGAGGTCCATGAGCTCGATGACTGTGGTAGGGATCGAGGGCAGCGCTTTCGATTCTTCAAGTCTCTTTCGAAACTCCTCAATGTCCTGGGTATCGCAGATCGTGGCCGTTTGTTCGCTCATTCTCTTTTCCTCAAATGCGCCTCTAAGTCCGCCTATCACGGACTTTTCAAGTATAAACTACAATATTGATCATTACTACCCTTTTGAGGATTGGATGGGACACTTTCTGTATTAGAGCGGTTGTCAAAAGTCTTGTCCCATTGAACTTAGGGAATATTCCAAGTTAGATCTAGCTTTCTGAGTCGATCTCTGCCATGTTTCTTGTCATGGCGCGTGATCTTCTCGTTCCCAATCCAGATAACGCCTCCATTCATGTGTTGAAGGATGTGGCTCGTGTTGGAACGGGCGAGACTTCCCTGCGATGCACCGCCATTCAGATGTTGATTGTGGGAATCGCTCGGCAGCAAGTTTGCGCCGCGCTCTTGGTGGACAATCGCAGTCTCCGCCGGTGGGTCAGTGCCTTCAATGAACGAGGCGTCGATGGCCTGACTTCGGAACCCCGTTCGGGCCGACCCCCCAAGATCAAGAAGGAACAAGTCGGCGAGTTAGTCGAGTTAATCGAGCAGCCCGAGCAGGCGGACCGAGACTTTTGGACGGCTCGCGCCTTCCACGGTTACATCCAGGAGAAATATCAAGTCGAGTGTTCTTACGAAACTGTCGTTCGGTTCTTCCATGACAACAACTTTGCCCTGAAAGTTCCACAACCATGGCCGGATCGCCAAGACGAAAAACAAAGGCAGGCTTTTCGTGAAGACTTAAAAACCCTCTGTGAGGACCCCGATATCGATATCTGGTATTCCGACGAATCGGGTTTCGAAGGAGATCCCCGGCCACGTCGTAGATGGGACAAGAAAGGGGCGAAAACTCGCACCACCAAGAACGGCGATCACATTCGCATGAACGTCATCGGCTTGGTCTGTCCCCGAACCGGCGAATTTTTCGCCATCGAGGCTTCCCATGTCGATACGGAGATGTTCCAGGCCTATTTGGATGAAGCGAACCGACAAATTCAACCGACTCGAAAACGCAACATCCTGATCCTCGACAACGCTTCATGGCACCGACGGGCTTCCCTCGACTGGGGAAACTTTGAACCCTTATTTCTCCCCCCTTATTCGCCTGACCTGAATCCCATCGAGAGAATCTGGCTAACCATGAAAGCGCAATGGTTCAACAATCATGTCTGTAAAGATCGCGAAGTTCTGATCAATCGCCTTGACCGCGCAATTCTCGATGTTATTGGCGATCCCGAGCGCACCAAAAAGACTGCTGCTAACGGACAAGAGTTTTAACATTCACTCTAATAGTGATGCGAAAACTGTGGACTAGTCTCTCTTAGCATGGACGAAGGACCGGCGGAGATGATCAAAAGACCTGATTTCTAGGCCTATTTGATGTTTATTGAACACGATCCAGAGAGTTTCATGGCATTGGGGAGACTCGGCATCTCACGAACGGGTTGTTCCTCTGGTGGATCTACCGTCCGCTATGGAATGGGATCAATCTCCAAACATCATTAAGGACCGGCCATTCATTCCCGGCGACCAACCAGAGGTGGCCCTGGAAGTTATACACAGTCGGTTCGTGGCGCGGGGAAAAGCCCCCTGATTCTTGTTTCCAATCGACCCCATCTTCCGAAGACCACACATCGCCCAAGTTCATCGCTTCCCGGTTGCTGTATCCGCCAAGAACCCAGATTCGATCCTCGAAGACCTCACAGCCGAACCACATACGGAGGCTCCAGGGCGCGTATTCTTTCACCCTATCCCATCGGATCCCATCCTCGGAACACCAGACATCGTTAAGAGTGGTGAACTTTTCGTACCCTTTTTCCGGAGGATCGTTCGGTTCGGTGAGATATCCACCCATCAGCCAGATCTTTCCATTGTGAACCGCCACACCGGCTGCGGTCCGCGCACCGAAGGGTGCTTCTTGAAGTTCGATTTTCCAGCGGATTCCATCTGTCGAGGACCAGACATCCGCGCCGCTTCCGAGTTGCCACATTTTGTTTTGGTGAACCACAACCTCGCCATATCCCCGAACGCCGAAAGGCGTCTCTTCTAGAATACGGTTCCAGGTCGTTCCGTCGGATGAATTCCAAACGCTTCCCTTGATTGCCCACATCTTATGATCGAAAACCACCATTTCGCTGTACCCGTCGTAGGGTGTTTCGGAATTCGCAAGGGTCCATTCGATCCCATTGGAAGAGGACCAGAGATCGCGGGAGAGTTTGTTACCATGATAGTAACCGTTACTGAGCCACAACTTGTTTTGGAAGACGATGCCCTCCGCCGTGTCTCGCGGGCTGAAAGGAGCGTGCTCTAGGACCCTTTCCCAATGGCATTCAGATTGATTGATGCCATCGAATCCAACGAGATGGGGTACAAGAAGAACGAGGATTAGATTGAAACCGAGTCTTTTTGTACTGGGTTGGGAAGGGATTGAGGGTCGCATCTCATTGTTTCCTGGGTTTGATTTGGGTGAGGTTATCGTTCTTTCTGCTGGTTGGAAACCTGTTGGGTGGTGGTGTTTGGTGTTAGTTTGAGAAGTCTCTGCACAATGTTGTCCCGAGTGATAACACTAAAATTCTCAAAAACTAAAAACCCCCGCGAGTCATTTCCAACTCACGGGGGTTTTCTGTTTCATCTCAGTCGCGCTTAGAGGCTACCGTCTCTTTCTTGCGGCTTTCTTTGTCGCTCTTTTTACTGCCTTCTTAGTGGCCTTGGCCTTTTTGGCAGTCTTCTTCGCCACCTTCTTTGCGGCTTTCTTTACAGTCTTTTTAGCGGCTTTCGCTTTCTTCGCTGCTTTCCTTGCGACCTTCTTGGCCACTTTCTTGACTGACTTTTTCGTCGTCTTCTTTTTGGCTGCTTTCTTTACTGCCTTCTTAGTGGCTTTTGCCTTCTTGGCGGTCTTCTTTGCTACCTTTTTCGCGGCCTTCTTCACTGTCTTCTTGGTGGCCTTCACTTTTTTGGCTGCCTTCTTGGCAGTCTTCTTCGCCACTTTAGTTTTCTTCGCCGCTTTCGAAGCTACCTTTTTGGCTATCTTTTTCGGTTTGGATTCCTGGGCCTCCGCAGCCTCTTCGAGAACGGCTTGTGCAGCCGCCAACCGAGCGACGGGGACGCGGAAGGGGCTGCAACTGACATAGTTCAGCCCCACTTTATGACAGAATTTAACACTTTCTGGATCGCCACCATGCTCGCCACAGATTCCGAGTTTGATTTTCGGGTTGGTGCCTCGACCTTTTTCAATCGCGATCCGCACGAGTTGACCTACACCGGCCTGATCCAAGGTTGCGAATGGATTGTTCTTGAAGACTTCCGCTTCGGTGTAGGGAACGAGGAAAGCACCCATATCGTCACGACTGATGCCAAGGGCTGTCTGAGTAAGATCGTTAGTTCCGAAAGAAAAGAATTCCGCAGTCTCCGCGATCTCATCTGCGGTAAGAGCTCCTCGGGGGACTTCAATCATCGTACCGACGAGGTAGTCAATTTTGACTCTTTTATCCGACATGACTTCCTTGGCTACGCGTCGAACGATCTCTGTTTGTATATCGAGTTCCTTTTTGAATCCAACAAGCGGGATCATGACCTCGGGTTTGACCTTAATCCCCTTATGAAGGACTGCGGCCGCAGCTTCGAAGAGGGCGCGCGCCTGCATCTCGGTGATCTCGGGGTAGGCGATGCCGAGGCGGCACCCACGATGTCCGAGCATCGGATTGAATTCATGGAGCGACTCGACACGATGCGCAATCTTATCCGCGCTGATGCCCATTTTGTTTGCGAGTTCTTGCTGTTGGTCGGGTGAGTGAGGCAAAAACTCATGGAGTGGGGGATCCAGGAGACGGATAGTCGCCGGGAGTCCATTAAGGGCTTCGAAAATGCCAGCGAAATCTTCCCTCTGGTAAGGCAGCAGTTTGGCGAGCGCCCTGCGTCTATCCGCTTCGTTGTCCACCAAGATCATTTCACGCATGGCATCGATACGATCGCCCTCGAAAAACATGTGCTCTGTACGAGTCAGACCAATCCCTCGAGCACCGAAAGCGACGGCGTTCTGAGTCTGTTCCGGATTATCCGCATTGGTACGGACATCGAGACGAGAGACTTTTGAACACCAGTCCATCAACTGATTGAAGTCCTGAAACTTTTCGGTGCCTTGGGCAACTGTGTCTCCATGAATGGTTCCGGTAATGATCTCGGATGGCGCGGTTTTAAGCTGGCCACCATAGACCGACCCGCTAGTCCCATCGATGCTCATGAAATCTCCTTCGTTGAAGACTTGTCCAGCGACGGAGACTGTTCGGCGGTCATAATCGATTTCAAGGGCTGAGGCGCCACAGATACAAACTTTACCCATCTGACGGGCGACCAAGGCGGCATGAGAGGAGACACCCCCTTTGGCGGTTAAGATCCCTTCGGCGGCAATCATACCACGCAGGTCTTCGGGGCTCGTTTCGTTCCGTACAAGCAGGACGTTCTCGCCTCTCGCTTCGGCGGCGGCTGCACGATCGGCGTTGAGGTAGATTTTTCCAGAGGCGGCGCCGGGACCGGCGGGGAGGCCGGATGCGATGGCGGTTGCTGCCTGTACATCATTCAGGTCAAAGATTGGCGCCAGCAACTGATCGAGCTGATCGGCGGGATTCCGCTCAATAGCGGTTTTCCAGTTGATGAGCCCCTCTTTCACCATATCCATGGAAAACTTGAGAGCCGCGGCCGCGGTACGTTTTCCATTACGAGTTTGGAGCATGAACAGTTTGCCCTGCTGGATAGTGAACTCGACATCCTGCA
>JAJDBZ010000174.1 GCA_029261095.1 Candidatus Omnitrophota bacterium
AACCGCTCATCGCGGTTCCCACCACGGCGGGAACGGGAAGCGAGGTTGGTCGAGCGTCTGTGATCGTCTTAAGGACTACAGGTAAGAAGACTATTCTCCTCCACCCCGATCTGATGCCGACGATCGCGATCATCGATCCGGAATTGACTGTCGAATTACCGCCACACCTCACTGCCGCCACGGGTATGGATGCATTCACCCATTGCTTGGAATCTCTAACCTCGCCCGAGTTCCACCCGGTCTGCGATGCGATTGCACTGGGTGGATTGGAGTTGGTGATTCAGAATCTACCGAAAGCCTATACCGATGGGACCAATATAGAGGCTCGCGGGTTCATGATGATCGCTGCGATGATGGGGGCGCTTGCCTTTCAAAAGGACCTTGGAGCGGCCCACTCGATGGCCCACCCCCTTTCCACCCTTTCCGGGCTTCACCATGGACTCGCCAATGCCATTGCGCTCCCTACAGTCATGGAGTTCAACAGAGAGGTTTCTGTGAAGCCTTATTCGAAACTCGCGCACCTGTTCGCCAAGGAGAATGTTCTCAAACCGGATGAGGAAGCGAGCCGTCTCGCCATCGAGCGTGTCCGTGAATTAAACAATCATCTCGGGATCCCCTCATCCCTCAAGGAAGCCGGAGTCAGTGAAGGAGACCTTTCAACATTGGCTGAGCAGGCGATCTCCGACCCGTGTCATCTGACAAATCCACGTCCCTGTTCATTGGAGGATTTCCAGGCCCTGTTTAGGAAAGCCTATGGGGGTTAGTTCCCGGCTCTCTTAAAGAACATGAGGTGTTGCCAGGGTAACTCATCGAACTCGCGTACCAGCTTAAACCCGTTCGCGGTGTATTCCTTCATGATTTGATCCTTGCTCATTTTGTGTTCGGGCTTGATCGGAACATCCGGGTCTTCGGCACGGAACTCTAAAAGAGCGACCTGACCATCGGGTTTTAAACTCTCACGGATCTTCTCCAGCATCTGTTCGGGGTGCGAAAACTCATGGTAAACATCGACAAGGATCAACAGATCGATGGTATTCGGATCAACTCTAGGGTCGACAAAGGTTCCCTGAAGGGTTTCGATGTTCTGAATACCTCGTTCCGCCGCTCTTCGCTCTAGCATTTCGAGCATCTCCGGTTGGATATCCACACCGATCACTTTTCCCTCCGACCCCACCATTCTTGCCAAAGGAAGGGAATAGTATCCATTTCCACACCCGAGATCGCACAGGGTCCAACCCTTTTCTACTTTCAGTTCTTGCAAGAAGCGTTGCGTGCTCTCTTCTTTCTCTCGAGTCTCACGAATCAACCAGGGTGCCCCCGTGTAATGCATGGTCTGGGCAATCTCCCGCCCCATGTAATGAGTGAGTGGGGGAGGGATGGTTGCCTCATCGGTGGCCGAAGTTGTCTGAGCTCCTGTGGGGCCGATCACAACTAGGTTGAGGATGAGCAATAGAGCATAGAATGAGTTTTTCATGAGTGGATGAGGTCCCCTTTTTGGTAGGTCATTATTGTCGGGCAGATGACTCGCGCCACCAGAGCTTGTGCGAGAATCATCAGTCCTTAATCTTGCAGTCTTCGTATGAGTGATGTTGCCCGTTGGGCCACTCTGGATCTTTCTCGATATTCGCATCTCCCACCTTTCGCAGTAGAACTCCCTGATTCGGTTTTTTGCCGTCCTTGTAGAGTGTCCACCAACACTTACCCAAGTGGTTGTGCTCATGGTCGATGGTGAAGCCGGATTTCTTCGCCACGGGTCCGATCCATCCCATACAATGGGCGCAGTAGTCGGAATGCGCTTCAAGATCATGCTCCAAAAGAAACCCTTTGGATGGGCATTGGTGCATGTCGATACGGAACGCGTCGGCGGTTCGGGTGATCTTATATCCAGCCTCTTCCATCGTGAGTGTGTGCCCCCAGTACTCCTCCATGCCATCGAATCCCTTTTCGCTAATCAGCTGATGTGCATGACTCTGGGAATCGAAGGCGATTGCCTCTGCCCAATACTTTTCTAGGGCCTCTTTTCCTAAAGTCTCTTCAATGTGTTTGAAGGTCCATTCGTAATGCCCACAAAAGTCCTGAACGCCGATCATCGTGAGCCCTCCCTTTGGAAGAAAACCTGATGGCAAGATCCTCCTCCTCCTTCCAGTTTGAAATCCATTTCAGCGTTTGTAGCGATCTCTGTCGAGACAAAGTGGCAGTGTTGGCAAAAGCAATCCACCTCGTCCCGTTCATGTTCCCTCAGCCACGAAAGAGCGGGGCATTTCTCGACTTCGATATCGACTCGATTCTCGGACCGTGTAATGTTTACCTTTCCCCCGGGCTCTTCACGGAAAAACTCTTTCCAATACTTCTCAACCTCCGTCAACCCACCTTCCTTGAACCGTGTGGAGAGGGGTGCGAAATACTCGCGTCCCATAGATCTCCAATAATTGTGCAGCGCCTCCTCCCCATAATTCTTCAGGAAGAACCGAAAGGTGGCATTAATCGCGAAGTAAAAGTCACCAGCAGCCATTACGTGTTGTCCTTAAAAAATCCGAATTGAAATGAGTGGTTGGTTTCATTTCCGTTCCCGCTTGTCTGGGTTGGGAATCCCCCTCTTGGGGTCTAAGGCTTCATCGATTCACCAGAACGACAATCTCCGCTAGACTCACGATTCACTTAGGAGGCTATCACATGTATTTGAACACACATCGATTCATTTTCCAAATATTATTATTCGGGTCACTCCTCACCCCTGCCTACGGAGATTCGCTTTACGATGCGGGGAACCGTTCCCAACTGTTTGTCGATCAGTTCATCGTTCGGGAATCTGAGAATGTGGCACACACCCTCCACCCTGCCAGGAAGCACCCGGAAAATCCAGTCGTTCGAGCTGACAAACCCTGGGAGGGGTGGCGCCTCGAGATCTATGGAAACGTTCTCTTTGATCACGAAGAGAAGATCTTCAAGATGTGGTACCTGGGAGAAGAAAGGGATGGGTTCCCCTATTACGGACTTCACTACGCCACCAGCCAGGATGGCGTGAACTGGGAGAAACCCCTAATCGGGACAATCGAGTCAGAGAAATATCCGGAACACAATTTGGTAGGTCATCAGATTCTGCTTGCCAGTGTGATGAAGGACAATGACGATCCCAACCCTGACCATCGTTATAAGATGATTTGCTGGTTACAGAAGGATCATGGCTATCACACCATGGTTTCCCCCGATGGTTTGAATTGGACCAAACATAGCAAAGAACCGCTGTGCCGGAGCGGTGATGTCATTACCGGATATTACGACGAACAACGGAAACAATATGTCGCCTTCCCGAAAATCGGTCACATGATCATGGGGCACAACCGCCGGGTATTCTGGCTGATCACCAGTAAGGATTTCGAAACCTGGTCTGAACCTAAGTTGGTGATCGTCCCCGATGAAAAAGACGATGCCTCCTCGCTCGCGCGCATAGAAGAAGTCCGGCCGATTCTCGATGTTCCCGACGATCCCGAATTGATGCGGACCGAATTTTATGGAATCGGAGCCTACCCGGCCGAATCGTGCACACTTGCATTTGTATGGATGTTCACAATCAACAACAAAGCGCGCTACGGAAACCAAGAGGGACCGGGCGAACTTCAACTGGCGGTTTCCAGAGATCTCGAGAACTGGGAACGACCCTTCCGCGTTCCCTGTGTCCCGAGAGGAGATATCGGAGAATGGGATTGCGGCTTTTTTTGTTCCCAATCTCGTGCGCTCCGGGTAGGAGATGAGGTTTGGCTTTACTACACCGGTTCTAATTACACTCATGGAACTCCCTGTCTTTATCGAGAAGAGGGCACAGGCCGGCACACCGAATATACCGGAGCGGTTGGCCTTGCGATTTGGGATCACGACCGCTTCGCTTCCCTGGATGCTTCTTCCGAAAGTGGCCATGTCACTACAATTCCTATGACATTCACCGGGGATTATTTGGAACTGAACGCTCGAACAGCGGGAGGGGGAAGTGTCATTGTCGAAATACTTGATCCTGCTGGCCGTCCATTGGAGACTCCCCTGAAATCGAAGCGATTTTCCGGGGATGATTTGCGCCACCGGATCGAATTCGAGGATGGTGCGGACCTTTCGGGGATCAAAGGAGAACCGGTAAGTCTCCGGTTCCACATGAAAGATTCCGAACTTTTCGCTTTTGCTTTCCGAGACAACTAGGACTACGCACTGATGAAAAAAATTCTCATTGTCGGTACTGGTTCCATTGGCGAACGCCATGTCCGCTGCTTTCTCGCAACCGGAAGGGCCGAGGTTTCCATCTGTGAACCAAACTCCGAACTCTGTTCCAAAATCACAAAGGAATACCCGGTTGTAAACTCATTCTCCGATCTCCACCTTGCCTTGGAGAAGAGGTGGGACGCAGCGCTTGTCGCAACCCCTGCTCACACACATATTCCCATTTCATTAGAGATCGCCAATCGAGGAGTTCACCTCTTTATCGAAAAACCACTCTCAACAACAATGGACGGAATCGATGTACTGATGGACAGGGTCAATGAAAAGAGTCTGATCGCGGCTGTGGCTTATGTCTGGCGTGCACACCCAGGGATCGAGTGGCTCAAATCTGTCGTTCTGGACGGTCGGTTTGGAGACCTCAAGCAGCAGACCATTACGAGTGGGCAACACTTTCCATTCTATAGGCCGGCATACCGGGAGATTTATTATACGGACCGTGAGAAAGGGGGAGGAGCTATCCAGGATTGTTTGACCCATCCCTTGAATTTCGCCGAGTACCTCGCGGGGCCGATCACGAAAATCGTCGCAGACTCGGACCACCAAGTCCTGGACGGGGTGACTGTGGAAGACACTGTTCATGTGCTCGCCCGCCATGGCGAAACAATGGGTTGTTACTCAGTGAACCAATACCAGGCCCCCAATGAGACGACGGTGACCCTGGTATTCGAACGAGGGACCGCCCGGTTCGAGGTCCATGAAAACCGCTGTGGATGGATGACTGAACCTGGGGGAACCTGGAACGATGTTCCACTTCCTGAAATGGATCGGGATGAATGGTTCACGAGGCAGGCGAATCTCTTTTTGGATGTCCTCGAAAGGAAGAGTGAACCGCTGTGTACATTGGAAGAGGCATTGGGAACCTTGATAGCAACATTGAAGATCCTTTAATCCAGCCACCTGAGATTAGTCTTCGGCCTACCCGAATCCATGAATCGATTCATTCACCAGGAAATGCATTCTTCAGTTTACGGCCCTCATCGGAAAACTCCAACTCTTCCAAAATGTTGCCGATCCGATCCGCCCAAAACTTTCGCTGCTTTTGGGTCAAGGTCTCATCACGATTTAACGCATCGATCAATCCCTGGCTATAATCCTTGGGATCGAAATCGTCGAGTTCAGTTACCCGCCCCCAATGGTCCTTTGGGATCGCCTCAAAAAAATCAATATAATTCTTGTGCGGAGTGGTTGAACCCCCAAATCCTCTTAAATAAACACTCGCCGCACTCAGATAGTCCCCACCGGAAAGGTAAAATTGAAAGAGCCGTTGAGCGCCGCGACCCAACGAATCCCCATGGTCGATTGAATAATCGTAAAGGATCCAAGCCTCGTCGAGGTATCCGTTTTGATCGAGAACCTGGGCACCTTTGAATGACCAGTAAGCCTTGTAGTCTTCTTCGAGTCCCGCGCCACGATCGAGTGCCTCGATGAAACCGCGGGCAAAATCATCGGGGTCGAATCCCCACGACCGGACAACTTTGTTTCTTGCCTCACCCGGCACCTTATCCACAAATGCGACATAATCGAAGAATCGAGATTGAGGTTTCCCGAATGCATGGGCGTACTCATGCGCGGCCTGGACGGGCTCATCGCGGCTAAGCGCGTAATCACCCAAAGCGGAGGTAAAGGCTCCAAAGGTTCTGGGATAATCCCACCGGTTCATCTTTGCCATCCCCTCCATTCCCCGAGATTCATACGGTTTGGAGGCTTCTTCCATTCCATGTGATTTCAAGATTTGAGCAACCGAATAAAAGAAACGAAAATCCAGTTTGAAGTTGTCTTCAAGGAACCTCACCGATTGGTAAAAGAGTGAATTGTTGAACTGCGTGGCGGATCCGATATCGGATGAAGGAAGATAGAAACTCCCCTGCTCGATGCGAAGTTCCGAACGACCCGCTTTGCGTAACTCGTTCTGCAAACCGGAATCCTGAGAATACGATTTCAAAACTACCCAAGTGCGATCTTCAAGCTGCTCGAGTAATGAGTCGTAGCCACTATTCTCCGAGGGACTGTAGAACGATAGCCTGCTCGCCGGCGTCTCAAGCATCTCGAGTTGATCATACCAGAGAGGTTTTTCGTCCACCAAGAGTAGAATTTTTTCGGCCATGAAATCCTCTTGCGCCAATTCCGAAACAGGCACCATCCAGGTGCTCCCATATTCCGAGTAGGAAATCTCCGCTCGAAAAGGTCCCCAACAATTCCAAAGCAAGCAGGCCATCAATCCTACTAATGTCACACCTTGAACTCGGCTGTGCCAAATGCCACCGAACCAGAGCGACAATCGGCGGGCGATCTCAAGAGTCCCATAGACAATAAGGAGAATAGCGAAGGGTGTTGCCGCGTAGAGATAACGTTGAACCAAGAACGGCGGGTTATAAAAGACAAAGAATGCGAATGGAGAGAGGAAAGAAAGGAACAATAATAAACTCTGTAACCTCTTCCCGCG
>JAJDBZ010000175.1 GCA_029261095.1 Candidatus Omnitrophota bacterium
AGATCGAGGTCGCCATCGTTCTCCAAATCGATCGGTTCGGCCCCGGCCGGGCGGATCGAAAAGAAGGACTGAGTGGGTGTGAAATTCCCGTTGCCGTCGTTTTCGGCGATCTCAACCGTGAAGTTCGCGACTCCCTTGAAACCGCCGTTCACCAGGACGATATCGAGATCCGTATCGCCATCGATGTCGAAGAGGCCTGTGTGATTAGCCGAGGTGGAAATCGATGCGAGACCGGGGTCCATCGTAGCCGTGAAATTCCCATTCCCATCGTTTGTGAAGATTTGCCCTGTCCCGGTCACAATGTCGGGGAAGGTGTCCCCATTGATATCCCCGACATCGAAGGACTCAATGTCAGTGGCGGATAAGATGGTCGGCTCATCAAACCCCAGCCACATGTCTACCGCTTCCAACCCTAAGTTGAGCATGACAAAAACTTGGTCGTCGATCCCGAACCTCCCGACCACGTCCGGGAGGTCATCGCCGTTCACATCCGCGGTTTCGATCTGCGATATACTCGAACCCAGGCTCTCGGTCTGACTTCCCCCGATAAAGGAGCCGCCGGCGGTCTGGCTCAGGGTGTAGTAAGTGGATCCAGTT
Source organism: Candidatus Omnitrophota bacterium (assembly GCA_029261095.1). Lineage (GTDB taxonomy): Bacteria > Hinthialibacterota > Hinthialibacteria > OLB16 > OLB16 > JACKFH01. Next base: position 598 of record JAJDBZ010000175.1, read on the forward strand.
CCCACACCGAGATCCTTTAAACCATCGAGATCGAAATCGGCCACCGCCGGATCGGTTTGACTTCGGTCTGCGCTGCTCCCAAAGGAGGGTTTGTAAGAAGTGAAGACTCCACTTCCTTCATTGAACAGCACGGTCAATCCTCTCTGACTCCCCCCCGAAGTTCCGCTTCGGTTCACCACCAGATCATCGTCTCCGTCTTCATCGAGATCGTCGGCCACTAAACCCACCGCGGTCTTATCCACCTCGATCGTCATCGATCCATCCTGAGTCGTCCGCGCGAAGGCCAAAGGCGGCATCTCTCCCACGAAGTAACTCCCCGCTGGGATATTGGGGAATGCGTAAAGGCCTGTCTCTGTCTCGGGATCGATGCCTCCGCTGTCGTCCAGATCGACATCGGCCGAAACCGTGGTGGCCACCCGCGCGCCGCTCGTGTTGTAAAGCATCACCGGGATCCCATTGAGCGGTTCATCCATCTCACCATACATTCCGTCTCGATCGAGGTCCGAAAAGACACGGCCAAAGATTCCGGCGTTACCGGAACCCCCCGGCCCGCTCGGGTTGCAAAGGCCCTCCAAGGTGCAGAGCAGGTCGGGTGCGAAATAATCGAATTGGTCGGGACCGATATCGGATTGATTCCAGAAGAGAGCAAACAGGAAGAGTTCTTCGGAATCAGCTTGGGCCTGTATTTGTCCGGTGTGTGCGAAGAATGAAAAGACGGTAAAGGCGCCCCATAAGATGGCAGAGTATTTCGGTCTGAATAGATGGCGAGCGTGCAAGTTGACTTCCTCCGGATGATAGGATTCGAAATTAATTCAGAACAATGCTGATGAATTCTTCGATGAATGAACTCAAGATTAATCGAAGGAAGAGAAAAGGGAAGACCCTTTTTTGGAGGGGAGTTCTCTTTGAAACAGACTCGGCTCACTTGACCCAAACTCTCCCACCTTTTCTAATACCCCTCTATTCCAAACAGGAGATTCTTAAATTGCGCCTTCTTATCATCGCATTGGTTTGCATTCTTTTTTCGCCCCTCGCCCACTCAGCCAATGACCCCCTTCACTCCAACGCCCCGAACCCGAAGGCCATCGAAACGGCTCTGCAGTCCGAGGAGAAAGAAGTCAACGCCGCCTGGTGGGGGTTCGACAAAGAAGACTCCACCGATGCGATCCAATCCGCCATCGATTCCGGTGCGAAGAAAGTCGTCATCCCATATGTGGGGGACCCCTGGATTATTCGACCGATCACTTTGGCCGGTGACCAAGAAATCTATTTCGAGCCGGGCGTGATGACCCTCGCAAAGAAGGGGGAATTCCTCGGAGGCGGAGACAGTAGTTTTCGCGGAACCAACATCAAGAACCTAATGATCTCCGGTTACGGCGCCACTATTAAGATGCGCAAACTCGATTACATGAAACCTCCCTACAAGAAAGCCGAGTGGCGGATGGGGATCTCGATCAACGGTTCCGAGAATATTCTGATCGAGGGTCTTCGAATCGAGAGTTCCGGCGGCGATGGCATCTACATCGGCGAGACGGGGCAACTGCATTACTGTAAGGATGTCACCATTCGCGATGTCGTCTGTCATGACAACCACCGTCAGGGGATGAGTGTGATTGGAGCCGAAAACCTCCTCGTCGAAAACTGCACCTTCTCGAACACTTGGGGGACTGCACCGGGCGCGGGAGTCGACCTCGAACCGGATGGCCCTCAGGAACGTTTGGTCAACTGCGTCTTCCGCGACTGCAAGTTTCTCAACAACGAAGGCCACGAACTCTTGGTCTACCCGAAGAATCTGGGTTCCGAATCGCCTCCCATATCGATTACCTTTGAGAATTGCCTGATGAAGACGGACGCTCACAATGGAGGCGTCCCTGAAGAAGTCGAGAAACCACAGGGCTACGGTTGGGCCGGTATCTGCCTGGGGGCGATGAAGACCGAGGGAGTGAAGGGAACGATCGAATTCATCAACTGCACTGTCGATGGAAGCGGGAAAGAATCGGTGAAAGTTTTCGACAAAGACCCCGACAACGTTCAAATCACTTTCACCAATTGCAACTTCAGCAACCCGTGGCTGGTCCATCACCCCGATTACGCGGCTTATCGAGTGCCAATCCTGTTTGAAGTCCGTCGCCCCGCGCTATCCGAGCGCATCGGCGGAGTGGACTTTATCGACTGCGAAGTTCTTGACTCAGTCTACCGCCCGGTCGTTTACGTCGAAAACCCGCACAATGAAAACTCACTGGAAAAAGTCTCCGGACACCTCACCGTCATCAGCCCCCACGAACCCAGAATCCGAACCGGTCTCAACCCGATTGATGTAAAACTCGAAGTCACCCAAGCCAATTGGGATATCGAAGAAGTGGAACACAAACCCAATGCCGATGCCGAATAGAGGCTTCCCCACAACCTCAACCCGTGCAGTCCGCATTAGCGGACTTCGTGTGAATAGCGACGCGGTTTTAACCCGTCGTGGCTCGAATCGATTCCGACTACTCAGTTAATTTTCATCACTCCAAAGGAGAACCCCATGCCCCAATCCCGACGCAAATTCATCCTCAATTTTTCCCAGACCACCGCTGTGGCGACGATCCTGCCCCAAGGATTGAAAGCCTACGCGGCCCATGTCGGCCTTCATGACAAGGTTCGCCTCGGTGTCATCGGTTGCGGAGGGATGGGGGGCCGTCATGTCGAAGCCCTCGCCGTCGATCCAGAGTGTGAAGTCGTCGCCCTCTGCGATGTGTTCAAGCCGCGTTACGAAAACTGGCAAGGGAAAGTCGAGGAACTCAATGGGAAAAAGCCGGATGGCTATCAGGACTTTAGAAAACTCCTCGATCGAAAAGACATCGATGTGGTCTTTGTGCCCACACCCGACCACTGGCACCCCCTGATCACCATCCTTGGGTGCCAGGCGGGCAAGGATGTCTATGTCGAAAAACCGGTTTGCCCCACCATCGCCGAAGGCCGAGCGATGGTTAACGCTGCACGTCGGTTTGGCCGCATCGTTGAGGTTGGTACTCAGCAACGGTCCATGCCCGTTTTTCAGAAAGCTATCGAGGTTGTCCACAGTGGACGTCTCGGCCAGATCACGGGCGCGGGCGCCTGGGTCGGTACCAACGGGTGGAATGTGGGCGAGAAGGTGGAATCTGTCCCAGAAGGCTTGGACTGGGATCTCTGGCTCGGACCCGCTCCGAAAGTTCCTTACTCTCCCCAACGGCACTACGGATTCATGGGATGGCATGATTATGCGCGAGGGGGGCAACTGACCAATTGGGGAGTCCACCTGATGGATATCGTTCATTGGGGGATTCAGCAAGACGCTCCCCTGAATATCCAATCGGTAGGCGGAAGTTATCGTCACAGTCCAGGGGCGGACAACTATGAAACCATCGAAACGATTTTCGAATATCCAGGCTGCAATGTGACTTGGGAGCAGCGCCACTCGAATTCCCATGCGGGCAAGGGGTACGGCATTCGATTCTCGGGGACCAAGGGGGAACTCTTTGTTGACCGAGGTACTTTTAAGGTGCGTCCCGAAGGACTGGGTATTGAAGAGTTCGTCGGCGAACCCGAACGGAGCTGGGCGAATCCGGATCACCACCATGATTTTTTCAATAGCGTCCGTACCCGCGAAGTTCCCGCGGCTGACATCGAGCAGGGCTTTCGGTCAACTGCATCCGTCCTCCTGGCGGGCATCGCACTTAAAACGAAACGGAAAATGAATTGGGATCCGGAGACCGAAACCTTCCTGAATGACGAAACGGCGAACCGGTATCTCTCGAGGCCGTATCGGTCGCCGTGGCATCTGTGAGGGGTGATTCGAGACTCAAACCATTACCCCGTGCCAAATCCAAGGGCTTCCGGCAGGTTTTTCACACAATCCTCTATAAGTTTCATAATTTATCTTTAGTAGAGTTGAAAATTGTTTGAGTAGTTGGTATGATAGTGTCATTATTAAAATTTGCCCAATCTTTTCCCTTTTATTTGCCCTCTCCGTTCCCCTCCAAGCCGAAATTCTTTTTGTCTCGCCCACTGGAAGCGGTTCCGATGGCCTCTCATGGACGACCGCTTTTCCGACGATCGGCGAAGCCCTAATCTCCTCTTCCGCCGCTGATGAAATCTGGGTCAAATCGGCCACCTACACGGAGAATCTGACTATCGCTACGTCCCTCACCCTGCTCGGAGGGTTTGCTGGCTCAGAATCGTTGTCGGAGAGGGAATTAAGAGACCCTCGCCAATTACCCACAATCATCGATGGGAATTCGAGCGGACGTGGGGTCACGATTTCCAGCGATATCCACCTCGATGGGTTTACGATTCAGAACGGATTGTCTTCATTCGGTTCGGGAATTCATCTTTCAGATGCTACCGCGACACTTTCGCGAATCGCCTTCATCGATAACGGTCAAACGTCGAGCCGAAGCGGGGGGGGATTGTACGCGAGGAATTCAAGAGTTCATCTGTCCGATTGCCTGTTTCGGGACAACCAAGCGCTAAGCGGAGGAGGAGTTTTTTTAACAGGGTGCATTCTCCGGTTCAAGGAATCCCACATTGTTTCAAACCGGTCTGGAACTGGAGGCGGCCTTTACCTGGAGGATTGCCAAGCATTCCTGGAGAATTCGGAGATCTCCGAAAATCGTTCCAGTTTCGGCGATGGTGGAGGTTGTTTCATCGATTCTAGCAAAGTTGCCTTTGCCTCCTGCCGGTTTCATCGAAATAGTCTCTTCAAAACCATCCCCGGCGGAGGAATTCCGAATCCCTTCGATGTCGTTTACGGTGGTGCGATCCGGTGTGTGAACGCCGATAACATCCGAATCGTGAATACGATATTCGATCGCAATTTTGGGTCCGGAGGAGCCATCGTTTCGGGCACTGTGCTCTCGGCGGAGTCCTCTGGGCCGATTGATTTTGTTAATTGCTCGATTGTAGTGTCCGAGGATTGGTCCTCATTCGGGTTGACTGGCAATGCTTCGTCTTTTGTGAATACGATTATCGTAGGCCGGAATCAGAATCGCGTTTTAGCAACGCTTCCCGTTTCATACAGCCTCATCATGGGCGGTCACCCCGGAGAAGGAAACATCGATGCCGATCCGATGTTCGTCGATCTCGAGAATGGGGACCTCCATCTCCAACGAGGTTCTCCCTGCATCGATTCCGGAACCGACACTGGATTGACAGTAGATTTCGATGGCAATCAGAGACCGTTGGGAATCTACGATATGGGAGCGTTCGAACTAGACACTTCAATTCGTGGAGACATTGATGGTAACGGTATGGTCAACGTACTCGATCTGTTGATTTTGCAACAAGATTGGGGGAAGGTATCGGGGCCCTAACCCCCAGCCAATCACGCCTCATGCCAGAATCCCCTCGACCACATTTCCATGCACATCGGTGAGACGGTAATCTCTTCCCTGGAATCGGTAAGTCAGTCGTTTATGATCGATTCCCAAACTGTGAAGGATGGTCGCCTGAAGATCGTGGATATGTACGGGGTCCTTCACTGTGTTCATCCCGATTTCATCCGTCTCGCCCATTTGAATGCCCCGCTTGATTCCACCCCCGGTCATCCAAATCGTGTAAGCGCTAATGAGATGGTCTCGACCGAGTTCCTCCTTGCTGGCCACACCTTGCAGCATCGGAGTTCTACCGAATTCGCCTCCCCAAACCACGAGAGTGTCCTCCAGAAGACCCCGCTGCTTTAGATCTTTGACCAATGCAACCGAAGCCTGATCGATCTCTTGGCATCTCTGTGGAAGGTTCGTAACCAAGTTCTGATCCCCGCGTCCCCCATGGTGATCCCATCCGCCATGTGCAAGGTGCACAAACCGGACTCCTTTTTCGATCAGTCTTCGGGCCAACAGGCAGTTGTTGGCAAAAGAAGTCTTTCCGGGTTCGGTTCCATACATTTCATGGACTGATTGCGGTTCGGTTGAAATGTCCATGAGTTCAGGAACACTGGTCTGCATACGATAGGCCATTTCGAACGAGGCGATCCGGGTGTTGATTTCCGGGTCACCGATTTCTTCATGCGCCTGTTCGTTCAATTCCTTAAGGGCATCAAGCGACATCCTTCGGAGATCCGAGTCGATCCCGCTCGGGTTCTCGAGGAAAAGGACTGCGTCTCCTTGGGACCTGAATTGGACTCCCTGATGCTGAGTGGGCAAAAACCCACTGCCGAAACAAGCAGACCCACAACGCCCCGCTTTTCCCGAGGCGAGAACGACATAAGCGGGGAGATCCTCGCTTTCGCTTCCCAGCCCGTACGATACCCATGCGCCCATAGAAGGGCGCCCCTGACGGGGTGACCCCGTGTTTATCAAGAGCTGGGCAGGAACATGATTGATCTCGTCGGTGTTCATCGATTTGATCACCGCGATATCATCGACAATCTCGGGGAGGTTTGGCAAAAGTTCCGAGATATGGACGCCCGCTTGACCGTATTGGTTGAACTCGTACCTCGACCCCAATAGGTTCGGAACGCCCTTCAGAAAGACAAACCGTCTCCCTTCCAGTAGGGACTCTGGGACTGGTTCTCCGTCGAGTTCTTGAAGTTTTGGTTTGTAGTCGAATAGATCGAGTTGTGACGGCGCCCCGATCATGGCGAGGTATATCACACGTTTAACTTTGGGAGCGAAATGAGGTTGGTCGAGAATTCCGGGGCTCGCGGCGAAAAGGCGGTCATTCAAAAGCCCGGTCAGGGCAACCGACCCGATCCCCGTTCCGCACTTCTTTAAAAACTCCCGCCGAGTTCTTAAGCGTAACCACTCTTTGGCTTCCATCCTTTAATCCTCACCCACCGCACTCAAATAGGCTTCATATCCCTTCGTCGGGAGAGAGTCGTCTCTCTCATCCGAGGAATATATAAACACCCCATTCTGATATCGAAAGTCCTCGACTCCCTTGACCTCGACCGCGCTCGGTTCGCCGCCGGTATAGGCTTTCCGACCAAAGGGGTTGGCGAGTAATACTCCATAGTCTCGAGCGTGAAACCAGGACTTGCGGAAATTTCCTGGGTGTGGGATGACTGTCATTCCAACATACGTTCCGTCGATCGGTCCCGAGTAGTCGCACCAATCTGAAACTTTCCCCCATACCTCCTCTTGATTAATGAGACCCTCCGCGTTCCTGATGGTTCCACCGTCACCGACATTCATCGGTGTGGCGACCCGGACCGCCATACCCATCTCCTCTTGGTCACCAAAGACAAAATCTCCTTTGTCTGAAGAAAAAACGGAATCTTGAGTGAGGAGATACCCCAGAGGATCGCCCTCTCCCGGGATAGCCATGACCCGGAAAGTGCATTCTTCGCGGCAGACCTCTTTCCCATCTTCCCCGATGAAAATGTTCTTCACCTGAAACGAACCTTCGCCAGACTCACCACCGGTCGTAATCTTTAACTCTTCCTGTTCGACTCGGGCTTTCAATCTCCAGAAATCTTGACCACTGATGTCACCGTAGCTCAACCAGATCCCTGGGTGATAAGTGTGATGATCGGTTCGATCGACACCTTCAATCGGTGGATGGTTTCTTGTGGCTTGAAGCCCCGATGGTGACTTGACATCGCAGAAATAGGGGCGAGGAATAACCGGATCGACCCACACATACCGCGCGAACGGTTGCCCATCTATTGAGATCGCAATCTCTGTTTCCGCCTTTTCAAAAGTGACGGATCCTGAATCGGCGGAATGAGAAATGTAAGGAATGAGCGAGAAAAGCAGTGCGATGAAAGCGGCCCTTGCAACGATATTCTTATGATCCAGCATGGGTGACCCTCCATAAATTCAGCCGTAGCGTAAATCGAGGTGTTTCGTCTTCTCCGCGCTCAACGCCGCGGTGCAACACCCGTGGTTTTTCTTTCGATGATCTGCATTGGATATACGACCCGACGTGGAACACGGAACCCGCCGTTGATCATCGAAATCAGGGTTGTGGCCGCCTCCGAACCCATCTCCACCAGATCTCCATGGATAGTCGTCAGGGGGGGATTGAACAATTCCGCCAGAGGGACATCCCCGAAACCCACTACCGAGAGGTCTTCTGGGACACGCAGGCCGGAATCGGAAGCCGCTTTTAAAAGACCCACTGCCAAGTGATCGGAGCCCGCCACATAGGCCGTCGGGATCTCCCCTCCCTCGGTCTTCCATTTCATGAAGGATGCATATCCCTCATGCTCGATGAATTCGTCGACTGCGAGACTCCCGGTTTCCACCAATCCCAATCGACGGATGGCCTCCTGGAATCCACGAAATCCCGCGTCGCTTTTGTAAGAGGATGACGGCCCATTCACAAGACCGATCTTACGGTGACCCAAGTTCGCGAGACATTCGACCGCCGCCACTGTGCCACCCTCATAATCCGGACTGAAATTCGTGAACCGGGTTTCTTGTCGGTAGGCTCCGACGACAACCACCGGCAGATCCATCGCCTCCAATTCCTCCATATAAGGATCTCCTTTACGCACGGAGAACAGGAGAAAACCGTCGACTGTATGCGCATCGAGCAGTCTTTTGAGTTGTGGAGGGGTGGTTGAGACCACCATATTATAGGTGCTGTTATCGAGAACACCGCCGATCCCTTCGAAGATTCTTGAAAAGAAAGGGTTGGTGAAGAGAACACGGCTCGAGCGTGGAGTCGCGACCGCGAGGTTTCCGGTCAATCCTCTAGGAAGGTTGCGCGCGGCGTGGTGGGGACGGTACTTCAGTTTCTTGATGGCGCCGCGGACATGTTCGCGAATCTTTGCGTCAACAGTCGGGTTTCCATTGATGACCCTGGAAACCGTCGCAGGAGAAACCCCGGCGTCACGAGCTACATCGATAATTCCAATAGTTTTCTTTAACTCGGTTTTTGGATCGTTTTCTTTTCCACTCATTGGACAGGAACCTAAACTAATAACAACCGGACATTGAACCGAGCACATCTCAAATTCTCGACAAGGCCTATTCCTTGAAGGTTGAGAGGTCTCACGCAAGTGAGAGTGTAGATCCCACGTGCCGCTCGATCAAGGCAACTGTGGACTCGAATTCCCACCAGATCTTTCCGGAAATGAAAAAAGAACGGGGCGATCTCTTGTGAGATCGCCCCGTCGGGGTGTTATCTTGGTTCTCGCAATGCCCCGCTACTCGAGGATTCTTCGGTAGGTCACATTGCGGGCAGCAGGTCCCGAGGAAGTCGCAAGCGGATTAACGGCTGCTTGGTTTTCGATCCTCAGATTAACCACCGCGTCTATTTCGCTATCCGGATCGCCATCGATTGCACGGTAAACCGCGCGGACCGGTACTTTTCGGGTACGGATGTTCTCTTTTTCAAGGTTCGACCGGTTAAGCTTGAAGTTCCATGTCAGATGGTCGCCCTTCTTAAGGTTCGCCGCGGTTGGAGACCTATCGGGATCGACTTCCATCCGGAACTGATTCCACATCGAGCTTCCCCAATCGGATTCCGTTTCCCATCCATCCCAATCGCCATTATCGTTCCGACCGAGAAAGTTCCAATTGGTTGGGTCGTGTTCGAAGTTGGCCGGGAGGTTGTCGTTGCTCCACACCAGACGGGCGGTAAAACTAACATCGGCCACTCCGGAAGCCACTCTGCGCATATCGATCGTCGGAGGATTCACCTCAACCTCGACGCCGATCAACTGAGCAATAGGCCGAATATTCGAAATGGGGACTCGTTGGCCGACAACACGCTCGCCGTTGCCACTCGAACCACCGCTTCCGTCATCGTCGTCATCGTCATCGCCACCAAGTTCCGTTCCACCCGATCCCGGAGGATTCGGCGAAGGACCTGGATTGACAGCGCCTCCGAATGTAGTGCCACAGACTTCAATAAATGGGAGTTCATCGACAAAAAACTCTTCGCCATCGATCACACCCATAAAAGTCAGGTCAAGGTTCCCATCGATGGGATTGAAAATGAATGTGCAGTTGCTGACCGTACCGGCACCCTCGACAAAGACTGGGTCACAGCCACCAAGGATCTCGATTTTTTCGATCATACCTTCGTTTAGATGCAAACGAATTTCGATCGCACGACCATCGGAACCTTCGCCGTAACCGACTTTGACTCCATCCCGGCAAGGATCCCCTTGTGCCCATCCACCTGAAATGGGGAGGGACACAGCAATGATGATCAAAAGGTTGGTCAATACTCGTTTCATTTTACTTCCCCTTCGGCCCGATACGGAAATAATCGTATCCGGCAAGTTTATCGCTCTAATCGGGGGACCGTCAACTTAGTAATCCCAACTAGCACGATCTATCCATATTCAAAGCAATTTTCATACCAGCACCGTAATATCAAGAAAAGCTTCTATTTCAGGTAATTTAACCGGAAATCTACGTTTAATCGCCGAAAACAATACCGCCTAGTGTGATTTTTTTCTCCCACTGCGCCCTTCTTGTCTCAGGATTGAGTCGTTATGAATCAAATCCTAACTATGATTTCTTTTCAGTTTTTCGTTCTAAAATTGTCTACTGTCCCTTTTGAAGGAACTCGCATCTCGTACGTTTCTCCCCCAGGGGCCACTCGAAGTGCAAGGAAATCATAGTTCATTTCGCCCTTCGGATTGGCAATACGTCGAGGGTTGGTGTTCCCGCCCTCCGCATTGTCCAGGTTCCAGTGGATTTGATAAATGGCCTGTATCGACCCGGTCCCGGTCAGAGTTTTGAAAGTCTCCGGGCCTGGTCCTTTTCGAGGGCCGTTGTTGCACACCGCGACGGTCGGCTCGATGGACCTGACCAAGACGGGATGGTTGCTCTGATCCAATCCATGATGATCGGCCTGATACACATCAACCTTTCCAACCAAGTTGCAGGGACAGACGAGTTCTTTTTCGAGATTCCATGTGAGATCCGCCGCATCCAGGAAATCAAAGGAACCGTATTCGAAAAGAATCACCGTACTATTGGCATTTTGGGAGGTGTCTGTGGCCTTTGAAACAGACTCTGAACAGAGTGGGTTGGAAGGGCAACCCTCCCTGGCGGGTATAAATCGTTGGGCTGCTCCCAAGCACCGAACTGAGAGTTCCGGACCTTCGGGGTGCTGTTTCAGGGGGAGCCGGTCGCCGGGTCTAAGTACGATCCGGTCCTCCCCGACTGCTTCACGGTATCTTTCCAGTCCTTTTCCCCAAACCGGGTGGAGATCGTCCGGGTATCCGGGATCATAGATTTGTCCAATCGGAACTCGTTCAAGCAGGTCCGCCGTCCCGCCGTAGTGATCCAGGTCGAAATGACTAACGATCAAGTGGTCGATTCGGTCTTTCCCGGCTTCGTTCTTGAGGATTTCGATGATGTGCTCAGCGTCACGAGGCCCCGGAAATCCGGTGTCTATAAGAATCGTTTCCCCCGCAGGAGTGACCGCGAGGGTGGCGCCGCCTCCCTCGACATCGACCCAGAAAACCTCCAAACCACTCTGAGCGAAAGAAGGGCTCGTTCCTAAGAACCATACTATCATCACAAAAATTCCCCAGGATTTCATCTTCTGACTCCACTCTTCTCTAAGGATTAGGTGGGGTCAGTATGGCCTAGGTGGGAATTCCATAAAAGTCGAAGGCAAAAGGCATTTTTTTGTTGCATCCAACCACATCCTACAGTTAAGATCGTACATTGGAGGCCAACTCACGATGAAACAATACCAAGAAATCATGGTTTGCCTTGGGAACCCAGCAAGCGCCGGGAAGCTGCTGAATTATGCCGCGGCTATTACAAAGTATGCTGAGTCTCGAAGAGTCCATCTCCTGCACATTAACGATCCGGCTAATCCTTCCGGTAACACACCTACACAGAGCGACCTCGAAGGTCTCGCAGCAACTCACCTGAAAGGTAAGGCTGTCGGGGAATCAGTCTGCAAAGTCGTAGAAGGGGCGCCTCTGGTCGAAATTCTTCGCTATGGTCAAGATGAGTCGATCGACTTGATCGTCATCGGCGGTGAAGACTCCGACCCCAATCATGAAGCAATCTTGGCCAGACGCATCACACGCAAAGCGACCTGTTCGGTTCTCATCCTACCCGGAGATTCCCAGCCGACTCTGAATAAGGTTGTGGTCCCTGTCCGGAACACCGAATGCTCCGAGCAAGCAGTCCAAGCGGCTTTAGACATCGCTCGTCCGACACAGACACAAGTCGTTTGTCTCAATGTCTTTCAAGTTCATTCGGGAGTAGCGCGTGGGAATCTCACATTGGAAGAATTCACCGAGCAACAGAAAGACCTTGCTGAAAAGGATTGCGAAGATCTGCTAGCCCGAATCGACACAACTGGCGCTCCCATCGAGTCGCTTTGTGTGGCCGACCCATATGGTCATTCTATCGAGACCATTCTGGAAACCGTCGAAAAAGTCGATGGAGACCTGCTCGTCATCGGTGCTCGCGGTCGAAGCGGCCTCGCGGGAGTCCTCCTGGCCGATGTTACCGAGAAGCTTATCCGTCAATCGCCGGTCCCTCTTCTCGCGGTTAAGAAAAAGGGTGAATGCCTCGGGATCCTCCAAGCGTTACTGACTGTC
>JAJDBZ010000176.1 GCA_029261095.1 Candidatus Omnitrophota bacterium
TCTTCACCCTCCCCCAGCCCCTCCCATCAAGGGAGGGGTGCAGAATTAAATGACCCCGCGATCCCCCCCACATGGTTTCCATCCCCACCGTTTCCGTTTACCCTCCCCATCGTTGAATCTTTGAAGGGAAACTCTATGGCACGGAGCGTGATTTTGGGGGGGGGAGTGGCTGGTCTGGCGGCGGCTTACCACCTGCAGCGTCTGGGAGAGAATGATCCCCTGGTACTCGAGAAAAACCCATACCCAGGTGGCTTGGCAGCCACCATGGAATGGAATGAGTGTCGCATGGACCTCGGGCCGCACCGTGTCTACACCCTTTATCCGCAAGCTGATGAACTCATCCGGGAGATGGTCGGCGAAGACCTCCTGACACGCAAACGCACCAGCCAGATCTTTCTCAATGGACAATGGATGGATTACCCCCCACGAGCGGGCGAAATGTTTCGCAAACTCGGCCCGATTACGGCCGCGAAAATTGCGGTTTCGGCCATCCAAGGAAAACTGAGAGGACTGAAATCGAAACTGACCGGTAAAGAAGCGGAATCCTATGGGGATTACCTCGCCGAGCGGTTTGGCCCCTTTGTCCGTGAACTCATCTTCGACCCCTTCGCACTCAAGGTCTACCGCGAGGAAGCCAATGACCTCGATGTCATGGTCGCGAAAGTCCGGCTCGCCAGCCAAGGAATCTTTTCCATGCTGATGGAAGCCCTCACCGGAAAGACCACTTCGGCGGTGAAAGAGTTTCAATACCCCGAGCAGGGGATGGGGCTCATCTCCGCGCGACTCCAACAACACATCGAGAAAGAGGGCGGGGAAGTCCTGCTGGGGCATCAAGCAGTGAGAATCCGCCACACCGGCGGGCTGGTTCGTTCAGTCGAGTTCGAAGACCCTAATGGCGAAAAGATGTCGGTCGAAGCATCACGCGTCATCACCACCATCCCCCTTCCGGTTTTGTTGGACTTGCTCGAACCGAAACCGAACCCATCAATCAAATCCGCCGCCGAAAATCTGACCTACGCCGATTCCTTTCTGGTTTATACCCTGGTCGACCGGCAACCCCTCACTCCCAATTGTTGGATGTATTTCCCCGGCGATGAAACTATCTTTTCGCGTGTCTACGAAATCTGTCATTTTTCACCCGCAATGGTCCCCGAGGGCCAAAGCGTCCTCTGCGCCGAAATCCCCGCGCGCCCCTCGGATCCGATCCAGTTTTCTGAGGATGAGGATCTCAAAGCCCGTGTTTGGGAGGGATTTGAGGCGACCGGCATGGCCGCTGACTGCGAGTGTGTCGATCAGGTTGTCCTAAAGGTCCCCCGTGCCTACCCGATCTATAAGAAAGGCTACAAGAAAGAGCTCCAAACCGTCCTTGATTCTCTTTCCGACCTAGGAAATCTCATCAGCACCGGTCGGCATGGTCTGTTTCATTACAACAACAGCGATCATAGTATGGAAATGGGCCGGCTCGCGGCCGAATATTCGAGTCAAACACCCGAAAAAAGCCAAGGTTGGTACCAAAAACGGGATGAGTTTGACCGCTATCGAATCGTCGATTAGACTAATCCTCTATGCGCGGAAAAGAAATCAAAACTGCTTTCCTAGTTGTTCCCCCGACCGGAAAGATTATCAGAGAAGAACGGTGCCAGACCCCGATTGAAGGGTTACACACCGTCGCTTTACGTCCTCCCATGGACCTCCTCTATATGGCGGCTGTCCTTGAGCAGAAAGATGTGAAATGCACGCTGATCGATTACCCGGCTCAGGACAAAGAATGGGCGGATCTCGAAGAGGACTTCAATCGCCTCCGGCCCGATCTCTTTCTCATCTCCATCACCACCCCGACTCTTGACCGAGACCTTCGAGCAGGAAAACTCGCCAAAACCATTCGTCGGGATACTCTGGTCGGAGCCAAAGGAGCTCACTTCTGGAGGGATAACCCCCAGATCCTTCTCAAATACCCGATGCTCGATTTCGCGATGATGGGTGAATACGAGGAGACCATTGCCGAACTGGTTTCTAAACCGGATTGGAAAGAAGTCGACGGGCTGATCTATCGTGATGGGGGCGAAATCATTTCCACCGGCAAGAGGGAACTCGTCCAAAACTTGGATGACATTCCCTATCCCGCCCGCCACTTGATGGACAGCGCGGCTTACATCCGACCAGACACGGGCGAACTCCAAACCACCATTGTGACCAACCGTGGGTGCCCGGAAAAGTGTGTCTTTTGTCTGGCCCCACGCATCAGCGGCAGAGAAAACCGAAGGCGCTCCATTCCAAATATCATTGGCGAACTGGAAAACTGTGTGAAACAACATGGGATCCGAAATTTTCTCTTCCGTTCCGACACTTTTACTCTTGATCCCGACTGGGTCATCCGACTTTGCAATGGTATCCAGCGGGCTGGACTCGACATCAAGTGGTCCTGCAATAGTCGTGTGGACACTCTCAGCGGAGAGGTCCTGCGTGCGATGAAGGATGCGGGTTGCTGGATCATTTCTTTCGGGATCGAAAGCGGATCCCAAGAGGTTCTCGATCTGATGAAAAAGGGGATTACCAAAGACCAGGTGCGGGCCGCCCTCAATCTCTGCCGGGTGGAAGGCATCCTCTCCTCCGTCTATTTTCTGATCGGAGTCCCCTGGGAATCTGAAGAAACATTCCGGGAAACCCTGGACTTCGCCAAACAAATCGACCCCGATGTGGTCGAATTCTTCTATGCCTACCCGTTCGAAGGGACAGAAATGTATGTGACCGCCGCCAACAACGGTTTGATCGAACGCGGGGAGTTCCCCATCAGCGCCTATTCCAAACCCGCGATGCCAACCATGCATCTATCTGTCGACCGTCTGGGGGGAATGCGAAATGAGGCGCTTAAAGATTTTTATTTGCGTTGGCCAGTGATCTCACGTACCCTAAAGAGGGCGAGATCGCCCAAGGTATTCATGAATTATGCGCGGTTTGGGATGGCGCAATTAACTGATCTGGTCACCTCCCAAAGGAATTAGAACAAGATGAAACGGCACAAAATACTTCTGCTCAACCCCCCGGGAGAGCATCGCTACATCCGGGATTATTACTGCAGCCACATCTCTAAGGCGAATTACATCTGGCACCCCTACGACCTCTTCGTCCAAAGCGGGATTCTCGGCGAACATCACGATCTCGTTGGATTCGACGCCAACATCGACAACACCTCTCCGGAACGAACCGCCCAACATCTGAAAACTTTGGATTTCGACACGGTCCTCATGTTGTCGGGAGCTGTCTCCTGGAAAAGTGATCTGGGTTTCGCAAAAAAATATCTCCAAGACAAAACTTTGATCGTTTCCGGGGATATCACTATTGCCAATGGCCGCGATCTGATGGACCGTTACCCCTTCATCGACGCAACCCTCCAGGATTTCACCCAACCCGGTGTCCATGAGTATTTGGAGCAGATCGACGACAACAACGGCGCGCCGCTAGATGGCAACTCGCCGATCCAAGGGATGACCTATCGGAACTCCGATGGCGAATTTGTCGACGGTCCGGTTTATCCCGCGTATGGAAGTTTCACTCACCCTGCTCCAAAGTACGATCTATTTCCCTGGAAAAAGTATCGCGTTCCTCATGCCCGAAAAGTTCCGTTCGCCTCCATGCTCACCGACTTCGGTTGCCCTTATCACTGTAATTTCTGTATCACCGGCACCTTCGGTTACCGAATGCGCGACCTCGACAATGTCGAGATGGAATTGAACTACCTCAAGACCCTGGGCATCGAAGACATCTGGTTCAAAGATGTGGTCTTCGGAGTCAACAAGCGCCATTACTACGGTCTCTTGGAACTCCTCAAGAAACCCGAACACAAATTCCGTTGGGCCACACTCTCACGAGTCGATGTCGTCACCGATGACATCCTGGTAAAGATGGCTGAAGCCGGGTGCCACACCATTCAATTCGGTGTGGAAAGCAGCGACCCAGACATCCTCGAATCGATCGAGAAGGGGATCAGCCCCGAACGAGTCAAGGAGGTGTTCAACCTCTGCCGAAAACTGGGAATCCGAACGCTGGCGCACTTCATCATTGGGTTGCCAGGCGAGACAATCCAAACCGCCAAACGAACCATCGATTTTGCCCTCGATATCGACCCAGACTTCGCATCCTTCAATGTCGCCTCGCCTAGAGTGGGAACGCCCCTACGCGATGAGGCCATCGAAAAAGGCTATATTTCGGATGAATTGACAGAACTCGACAACTCCATCACCTTTCCCACCATGGATTTGGGGACATTGTCCAAGGACGATGTCTGGAGGCTTAGAAGCGAAGCGGTACGGCGGTTCTACCTTCGCCCGTCATACCTTTACCGAAGGTTGACCGGGGTCCGCTCGTTTCGCGAACTGACAAACTCGGTTTTCGAAGGAACCAACCTAGTCGTGAATTCACTGAACCCAAAACCCGATCCGGCGGAAATGGTCGAGGTTTAATCCTCCCCATCCCTGTATTTAAAATCTCTTTGAGGAAAAGAATGAATCGTTTAATGACCCGACAACAAACTTGTGTATCGACTGCGCTAATCCTTCTATTGCTTATCGGTTGTGGGAAACCTTCTCCAGATGAGCTGTTGCAAGAGGGGGGCGAACTCATGGCCCAACAAAACTTCGTTTCGGCCAGGCACAAATTCCAGGAAATTGTCGAAAATTACCCAGACTACGATCTCATCTCGAACGCTAAGTTTTATATCGGCGATTGCTATGCTCTCGATGGTCAGATCGGAAAAGCACGGACTACTTACGAGGAGCTGGCTGAGGCTTACACGGGTACACCCATCGGACATCGCGCTCAGGTCCGATTAGGCGACATGGCGAGAGAAGATGGGCGTATCCAGGATGCGGTAAAACACTACAGCAACATCATCGAGAGCTCGACCGACACGGGATTGGTCATGCAAACACGGACCAACCTTGCTGACGCCTATGTCCGCTCTGGTTCCTCCGCGGAAGCGGTCGGGTCGATGAGAGAGATGGTCGATGCCTCTGGAGATCCGAGAAGTAAACTTCAAGCGATTCAGTATTTGGCCAATTATCTCATTTCACAGGGTTCCAAGGAGGTGGCCTGGGAGGCGATGCTTTCAATCAAAGACGCAACAGAAATTGTACCAGCGATGGATTACTATTTTCTTTCAGTCCGTCAAACAGGGATCGCCACCAATCACTTCGATGAGGCCAGCCAGTATTTCGATTCAGTCGTCGAAGCGGCGACCGATGATGAATCCAAGTCGCGAGCCCTCTATAACAAAGCCTTAATCGCCTCCTCGACTACGGTCTCACGTGCGACTGGCATCGAATTGCTCAAGGCAGTCGCGGCGGACTATCCAAAAACTCGTTGGGGTCGTTGGTCTGAAGTAGATGCCGCCAAGACCATCATGACTGCTAGCGAGGAGTTCGAAAATCCGATCGCAACTGTAGGCGACCTCCTTCTGGGGGCGATGGACAATTACGACGACATCATCGAGGACAGCACAATCGAATGGTTCGAACCGGCAAGATCCGCAGATGCGAGGTTTCAACTGGCGGTGATTCAAGTCATGCGCGGGCAGTGGTTGGAGAGTGTCGAGGACCTGAAATCGGCAAGCGCGACCTACGCGGAAATTCTCAATCGGTTCGAAACAATGCCTCAGATTGCTCAGCAAGCAAGCCAATATCTCAACGAGATGACTGCGATGGTCGAGATCGCCGAAGCCAGCGGCGAAGAATTCTGGGAACAACTTCGAATGATTCGACGAGGCATCGACCCCTTTGCCCAGAGTGCGACAGCAGAGGCAACTCTAAACGGAACCACCGAAGAACTTGCCGCACCGGTTGACCTCGCAACCGCTGAATTGAAGAACTGAAAAAAGGTTGATACTTTTGGTGATGATAAAATGAATCCGGAAATCCTACTCATTCAACCGCCCACGGGTTCATATCGGCGTGATGACCGCTGTCAGTCGAGAGTCGAAGACCAGACTATCCAGGTCAGTTTTCCTCCGATGGATTTGGCCCACCACGCAGCCGTACTTGAGAAATCTGGGTTCACCTGCCGAATTCGGGATTACTCCACTGCGGGGATAGCAGTCCGGACCGCGTTGGATGAAATCGAAGAGATGAGTCCTCGATTGGTCTTCTTCTCTTCGACCCAGCCGACAGAGAAGAATGATTTGGCCTTCTCGTCCCGAGTGAAAGAGATTTCCCCCAATACCATCGTGGTTCTCCGAGGCGAGTCGGTCACCTTTCGGGATCGCGCAATCCTTGATGAGAACCCACAGGTCGACTACATCCTCAGAAGCGAATCGGAAGAAACGCTAGAAGAACTCTGTCGTTCCCTTTTTCGAGAAGATGGCAACGAACTGAGCGAGATTGCCGGTCTTTCGTATCGAGATGATGGTGAGTTCAAGAAAACTCCGGATCGTCCCTTTATCAAAGACTTGAATAAGCTTCCTTGGCCAGCAAGGCACCTTTTGGACCAGTCGCTTTACCGAAGCCCCGAAACTGGAAACGTTCTCACCACTCTCTATACGGCGAGAGGTTGCCCTTATCCCTGCATCTTCTGTCCCGCTCCGATTGCCTCAGGTCGACCCGTCCGAATGCGCGAGGTTCCCGATCTGATCCGAGAGATCAAACATTGTGTGGGTGAGTATCGAATCACCGAATTCCTCTTCCATGGCGATACTTTTACTTATGACAAAAAATGGGTACTCGAGCTCTGCGAGGCCATTCACGAAGCTGGCCTCAAAGTCCGGTGGGGGTGCAACAGCCGTGTCGACACGATCGATGAAGAAATGCTGTCGGCGATGAAGAGAGCCGGATGCTGGGTGATCGGATATGGCGTCGAAAGCGGACATACCGAAACACTGGAAAAGGTCCGAAAATATGTGGAGCGGGAAAAGATTGTCGGTGCCTTCAGAATGACCCGAGCCGCGGGAATTCGTTCACATGCATTCTTCGTCTTTGGTTTCCCTTGGGAGAACTGGGAGCATCTTGAAGAGGACCGCAAGCTGGCCCTGGAGATCGACCCCGATTTCTTTGACCTTAACATTGCGTATCCGCTCCCCGGGACAGCTTTAGAGACCATGGCGCAAGAACAAGGGCTTTACGATTCCACACAGGTGGACCAAGGTGGGTATGCCGTTCCAGCAACCCGAACCGAACACCTTTCCGCAGCGGAACTCGATGAATGGCGGAAGAAAACGCTTCTCTCCCTATACATGAGACCCAAGTACATTTTCCGGACTCTGGCGCAAGCCGGCTCGCCCGGAAAGACTTGGAACTATTTTAAAGCGGGTACCTCTCGGTTTTTTCAGCTGGTGCGGCCCCGCGAGAACCCAGTCGACATGCGTCCGCGCCCCGAGCCCGCATCCACAGTGAAGCCAACAGCCGAGAGCGCCTAAGAACCTCTCTCTTCTCTATCCATCTCATAGATCTCGGGTAAGTGTCTGTACCCTTCATCCAGATCCATACCATAACCGACAACCCACTCATCACCGAATTCAAAGCCGACGTACTTAGGGTCGAGGTTGGCCCGGGACCTGGCACCTACTTTCAATAGAAGAAACGCCCACTCAAATGAATTGACTTTTTGGTTTTGCATGAATGTTTCAATGGCTTGCGAGGTGTATCCCCGATCCAGGATCTCATCCACGATCAAGACATCACGGTCCACCAAATCGAGAGAAGAAAAATGCTCCACCCTGGAAGTCGGTTCGGCTTGGGTCCCCGCTCGGTAGGTGTCGACTCTCAGGAAATCGATCTCATGGGGGAAAGAGAGTGCTCGTGACAAGTCCGAAAGAAAATGGATAGAGCCTTTCAAAACTCCCAACAAGAGCGGATTCCGCTCACAATAGTCTCGACCGACTTCCTCGGACAGTGTTTGAATTCGTTCTTCAATGTCATCTCTGGAGAGAACTCGTCGAAGAGACACCGTCGTTTATCGCGCGCTTTCAACTCGCGGTTCGAATTCCGGGAAGCGGACCATACACCGATATCCCAACTTCTGCGCCGCCTCGGGCTGAGACATTCCATGTTCCGCACAATCCCAAACAAAACGCCCATCCTGAAGAAGCACTTCATTCCCATCGGAGTCAGTACCGATTACTTGCAGCGCTCCCTGAAAATCGCTGCACCCACTTGTGGTGTCCGAAAGTGAGATTCGAGACAACCGAGCGCCTCGCTCTTTGAGCGCAGCCGAATTCTCATCGACCTGTTCGAGTGTGAAGGCCAAGGTTCTGAGAAACTTGCTGATCGGGCCGGAGCCCGACAATTTTTGGGCATGACTGTCTAAAAGAAACTTTCGAGCGTCCAACCAATTGCTGAACCCGTCCATCTCTTCCACCAGGTTTTCCATTTCCAATGCCAGTTCCGGTTCGAGAAGGTCTCCCTCCAGAAGATTTGATAAATGAAGACGAAGAGTCTCCGCTGTGATTTGTTCCACCATAATGAATTGAAATCCTTCCTAGGAGATGTCTGTCTAAGAAACCCTTCTCATTTGAGTATCCTGAAGTTTACGCTTTGAGAAAAGGGGGGCTCTCCTCTTGGGAACCCTCAGCCACGAACCTTGAGGAATGGGTCACCGGCATTCAATGGTTGGTCGACACCGGGCGATTCTGTTATCGTAACCGGAAGAGTTCCCAGTCAAGGAGGCCCGGCGCCATGTCAATCAAATCGAGAAGCGGTGGATCGAACTTCAAAGATCCCTACCGATCCGAAGAGTTTCCAATCGCTCATAGGGAAGATGAAAGAGAAGCTGCTCGTCAGCGGAAGAAAGATTTCCCCTATCGTTTCCCAAAAGATCGCCGTCAGCTCCATGGAAAGTTCGATGTCAGGGAAAACGCTCGACGTCTCCTTCGATTTTATTATTTTGAACGGCGACTTGCTCAGGCAATTGGCGCCTGGACACTGACGATTCCGGATTTCGAGGTCAAAGTCGAATGCGGGCGCCACCTCTTTTTTCACGCTGATGCCTCGAAAAACCTGAGAGACCGTTTGTACGAGCAGGAAACGAGTCTCAGAAAAATCGATGAGTATCGCGATGAAGAAATTGATCGATTTATCGAAGAACTACTGTCCGCATCGGACACTCCCGAATTCCTCGTCGGTCTCCACCAAGTTGCGGGGAAAGCACTTGAAACCACCTATCGACATCACATGGATGATACTGACTCCATCGCCGATGCTCCAACGATTCGTCAGCTCAAAAGGATTCTTCTCGACTATGAACCGATGCTCGAATGGGGCGAAGAAGCCACCGAAGCCTATATCGATGGAGGAGTCGATGAACAATCATTGGTGAACTGGCAGTGGCATCTTCAGGAACTCCTGACCAGTATCGGTGGCATCACCGGAGCCGATAAACGCTGTGAAGAACCCTCACCGCTGAGGATCGAGGAAAAACCTTTTGAGCGAGGGGTCGAGCCGATGCGCGACTCAAGATTCCAAACGTTCAAAACTACAGGAGACTATGATGTCGGCGATGGGGAACCCCGGTTTCAAAAAGAGACCTATGCGGCGGAGCGACTCCGTTTTGTTCGAACCCAACGGGACGAGGTCGATGCCATCGAGGCGTTCGGCACCTTCTTGTGGGACATTCGATTCATGGATTTTCAGGCCGAGTACGATCTCGCTCGCATTACTTGGGACGAAACCCGCCACACTGAGATGGGACACCGAACGCTTCAAACCATGGGTTACGATCCATTCGAACTCCCGAATCGGTTGACCAGTTCAACATGTCGCGGCCCGATGGAACCTGCTTATGCAATGGCCGAGATCAACCTGTTCGGCGAGGTCGGAGTCTTGAAGACCATCGGCGGTTTTATTAAGGACGCGGAGGAAAGAAATGACCGCCTCCTTTCTCACGTTGCTGATTTCATTCGCTCCGATGAACGGACTCACGTTCGTAAGGGACAGACGATTATCAAAGTCATGACAGACCTGGGGATGCAAGATCTTGAACTCCGCACCCGCGAACTTTTTACCGAGTGTTTGGTGAGTCTTGGAGCGATTTCGAAAGACATGGATGTATTTACCGTTTCGCGAGAGGATCTGGAAGAACTCATCGGCGAGTGAACTTGAATGGGTCCGAGGGGGGAGACTCTGGTTTGTTCGGCAGACTAGATGGTAAGACTTGGGCAGCCGTGCTTGCGGTATTCGCCCTTTTCACGGCGGTCTCTTGGAATCGAGTGGCGCCCTCATTTTGGTCCGCGGACAATGGGGTCAAATGGTGGCAAGCCGAGACGATTGCTGAGAAGGGAATCGCAGATGCCCTAGTCGATTACCCATTAGCTGATCTCGACCCCGAGGGAAAGTTTCAACCACTCGGCTGGAAATTCGGTCGACTCGAAGGGGACCGGATCCGATTCACCTACCCACCGTTTTACCCCTATTTGCTTTCGTTGATCAATGAAGGCGGAGGATTTCGGGCCAGTATTCTTTTTACCGGACTGATAGCGGCTCTCCTCATTCCACTACTTGTCCACCTGGGGAAGGTCTTTGACCTGAGGCACCCTCAATTCTTTTCGTTATTTCTGGTGGTTGCGACACCTCTCCTTGTATACTCGATCGAAACCAATGAACACCTTCTTGGGTTGGCTCTGGGTCTAAGCGGTTGGCTCCTCCTTTATGGCGGGAAGGGCCTCCCCTCCTACCGAATTCTACTGCTCGCAGGTGGACTGCTAGGTTTGGCCGGCTGGGTGCGAGAAGAATACTGGATTTGGGGGGCAGCTTGTTGTCTCCCACTTCTCTTCCATCGAGATTGGAAGAGGTTGTTCACATGGGTGATCGTGCTGGCGGGAATGCTCGCTTCGAACTGGATGATCCAAGCGGCTGTTTCTCCGGAAACTCAGGTTCTACGTGGCGTTCACATCCATCAAGACATTCCTCAGACAAGTTTCGGTTTGTATTATTTCCGTTATCGCTGGGCCCTTCTCAATCATTGGCTTTTTTCCTGGGGCCACTATGACGAAGTCTCTGAACTCTCGTTAGTAAACCCGTGGCCAATCGGTTTAATGGCACTCATCTGCCTGGGAGTTTTCTGGAGATCTTCGACTGCCTTACAATTCGACCGCAACCCTCTTCTCTCCATGATCCTTGTTTTTTTCATCGGGGTCCTCTCTCTCGTCCATCAAATTCGGATTTGCCTCATCGGAATCCCCCACATCAGCGGGCTCTTTTTCGCCATGCCACTTCTCACCTTACTTCCTCTCATCCCTTTCTCGAGGTGCTCCCTCACAAAAGAGAAGGTGATTCGAACAGTATTACCCCTGATCGCGTTTGGGGTGATCCTTTGGATGCTGGCGGGGAGCTCTCGCGGCGGCCGCCAATGGGGCCCCCGGTATTTCATGATCGCTTGGCCTTTCTTGCTTGTCGGGGTATGGAGATGGATCGAAATCATTTCCATACAAAAACGGTGGATCGGAATACTGTCGGTTCTTCCCATCCTGTCCTCGCAAATCCTGACATCCGGGTACTCATTCATTACTGTTCGAGACCAGCAATCATCCCTACCGATATCTACTTTGTCGGAGATTCATGGCGCAAATCCAGACAGAGTTTTTGTAACCGATCAAGAGTATCTTCCCGCCGCAGCTGTAGGAGTGGGTCATTCCCACTGGGCAGTCCTCAAAGATCTCATGGAATCCGAGGAGGGGTACATTTTCCTGAAGAGGGTCCTCGATCGCGATGGCGATTTTCTTTGGTGTGGACGGGAAGACCTGGCCACGATGTTCCCCTCCCAAATGGATCTTAAATCTTCGGAAATCTCTTCCGGACTGTTCGTTCAATTAGTCAAGATTGAATAATCGCCCACCATTCTTCATCTCACCAAGCGTTCTAACTAGCGTTAATCGCGGTCTCAAATGGCCGCATTGATTTGATCAAGATGATTTGTTACACTTGTTATATCCGATTTAACTGACTTATTCCCCCCTAAGTTGTTCAGGGAAGAATACAAAGTAGGCGAATCAGAAAAAGGTGCCGAGTCAGGCCAAACTTGATAAACAGTTGGGAATGACCGACAGAGGCGGGTCGATAAAACAAGTGAAAACAATGGATCCAAAAGTGAAGAAGAACGACCCATCAGAGGGGTCCCAGGTTCCATCCGACAGCGATCGAATCCTCGTCGTGGATGACGATCCCTCGGTTCTCGACTTCCTCTCCAAGTTGCTCGTTCGCCAAGGATTCGATGTCGACCAGGCCTTAAATCACACAATTGCAATCGACTACCTCGACCGCGGTCATTACTCCCTCGTTTTGACTGATCTCTCTCTTCCCGACGGGAATGGAATCGAGCTGATTAATCATGTCCACGAAGGAGATCCGACAACCGTTTGTATCCTGATTACCGGGTATGGAACCATGGAATCGGCGATTGATGCGATTCACGCCCGAGTCTTCGATTATCTTCCGAAACCCTTCGATATCCAACAGCTTCTCTCAACTGTCCGAAATGGTCTGGAAAAGAGAAGGCTCGAATTAGAAAACCATCGCCTGCTCGAAGAGTTACGACAAGAAAGAGAATTGTTGCAATTGAGGGTGGAGGAGGCGACGGAAAACCTTGAATCGAAACTCAAAGAGGTTGAGGCACTTCACAACGAGCTCACCGTTCTCTATGAAATCATGCGTGACATCCGCGGCGATGTTCGAATTTCCGAATCTCTCAAGAGGCTGGTTGAATACCTTCACCGGGCACTGGACTACGAATCATCGTTCTGGCTGGTGACTGACCTCAGCGACCAACTCATTTCTCTTCGCAATTGGGAAGGGAATAACCAAAAGAAGATCGAATTCCGAGACCTTTCTCATTCTCAACTAGAAGAAATCAGAATCATTGTCCAGTCTCAAGGGGACCCTGCTGAGATTCAGCAATCTCTCGTCCAATGGATTTCCGTGAATTTGGACTGCGATCTCGAGGGCCATCAGCTGTACCTTTCCCCCCTCAAAACATCCACCGACCTGTTCGGGTTGGTGGGTTTTGTCCGTAACAGGCCTTTCGAGATGGAAACCCAAAGGCTCATATCGCTTGCGGTTGCGCAATTAGTTACCGTGTGGGAAGAGAACGCGGTCATCCAAAGAGGGTCACAAATGGCTTCGATTGGTGAGTTGACCGCCGAGGTAGCCCACGATCTCCGGAATGGATTATCCGCGTTTCGTCACATATTCGACCACTTTTTTGAGGATATTGATTTAAGCGATCCCAAGAACCAGGAATATAAAGAAGTGCTTATTGAAAACCTTGGTCGAACCGATGATTTGGTGAGAGACCTCCTTTCGCTCGGGCGACCGGAAGACGGTCTCTCTCAGACAACGACTGTACGGCACCTATTAGACCGTGTTCTCAAAATATCCGGGAAAACTCTTGAACGAAATCGAGTCGATTTCTCCGTTGAGATCGAGGAGGACGACCTCGTGATTTCCGGATCGATTCATGAACTATCCGAGTGCCTGATTAACGTCATCATGAATTCGATTCAAGCGATGGATGGTGGGGGGAGTATCTCTGCCAGGGTTGTTTCGACACGGATACAGAGCGATGAATCGAAACACCCTCCTGGACAGTATGTCCAAATTGCCATTTCGGATACAGGTGAAGGGATCCCTCCCGAAAACCTGAAGAGAGTCTTCGGCCGGTATTTCACAACCAAATCGGAAGGGACCGGGCTCGGTCTTGCCATGTTGCAGAAGATCGCTCGCAAATACCTGGGGTGGTCCGAAATTGAAAGTGAATGTGGAGAAGGAACAACTGTCTCCCTCTTTCTCCCGCAGATTTGAAAAGAATCGCTCGGAGACACAGAAGTTCAGCTATGGGATGGGATTGAAGGAATGGATATGAGGAAAAGGAAGTAACACAATGACTGAAACCGAATTCGATCCAATCCGGATACTTGCGGTCGACGACGACCCCAATATTTGTTGGACCATTCAAGAGAAGTTCAAACCTCCCAAGTATGAGGTCGAGGTCGCTAACGATTGCGAGACCGCGATCGATGCCGCTCAACAACACCAACCACAGATCATCCTCCTCGATATCAAGATTCCGGGTGGAGGTGGATTGGAAATCCTTCCCCGACTCAAGACCATGAATCCCGATGTGGCCATCATCGTCTTGTCCGGCTTCTCCAACCCAAAGAACGTGGTCGAAGCGCTTCAATTGGGCGCCGAGGATTTCATTGCCAAACCCTTCGATCCGGCGATCGTCGAGATCGCCATGAAGAACATCCGAGAAAAACGGAACCTGCGCGACCAGGTCAGCAGGCTCAAGAACGAGCTCGAACGAGATCATGCCTTTGGAATGTTGGTCGGAGAATCTCAACCGATGGTCGAGGTGCGTGATTTTGTCGAGCAAGTAGCCACCACCGATCTGAATGTGTTGATCAGAGGCGAGAGTGGAACAGGTAAGGATGTCACCGCGCGTCTGATCCACCATTTCTCCAGGAATCACGAAGGCCCGTTCGTGAAGGTTAACTGCGCCGCACTACCGGAGAACCTCATCGAATCGGAACTATTCGGTTACGAAAAAGGAGCCTTTACAGGAGCGGTACGCCCGAAACCCGGACGTTTCCAACTAGCGCATGGCGGGACGATCTTTCTTGATGAGATCTCCGAGATCCCGTTTCCCTTACAGTCGAAACTTCTCCAGGTTCTTGAACAAAGAGAGTTTGTCAGGGTGGGAGGAACGCGAACCATTAAAGTAGATTGCCGGTGCATCGCCGCTACAAATGCGAACATGGACCAAGCGCTCGAGATGCGGAGTTTTCGCGAGGACCTCTATTTTCGAATGAATGAATTCTCGGTTCAGCTGCCTTCACTTCGCGAACGACGCGAGGATGTCCCGCTACTGATCGATTACTTTCTGAGCCTTTACTCGGAACGATACCATCGTCCAAGAAAAGACCTCACACCCGAGACCATCAAACTGATGATGGAGTATCCCTGGCCGGGTAATGTCAGGGAGTTGGAGAGTCTGCTCAAGAGAATGTTGGTTCTCGATTCGGAGGAAATCGTCTACCAAACTATCGGGAATTCAAACCGTCCTCATCCGGACTCAGGGCAGAGGGGAGGAAGCCAGTTTCATTCTTTCCCACAAACAGGAGAGGGCCGAGAGGTTCCCTACGGTTTACCCGGGTACCAACGGGTTGCGACCCATCGAACTGGGGAACAAGGACACCCTCAGCCAGGCCAACCGCATGCACAGGTCGGGCAAGGTCCGCAGAGCGTCCAGAATTACCCAAGCGCCCCTTCCATGCCTCATCCCGATTCCGCCCCCCCAGCTGAAACGAGTACTGGACCACAGCAGAGACCCGAGGCCCCTGGGAACGAGACCGAGATGGATTTGAAAGCCATCGTCGAAAAGGCGATCGAAAGGGCTGAAACAGAGGCCATTACCGCCGCTCTGGATAGGACCAAGTGGAACCGGAGGAAGTCGGCCCAGCAGCTGGGCATCAGCTATAGTTCCCTCTTAAGAAGGATTGCAAAATACAATTTGGAAGCCGAGTGAAATTGAATTGGAGTACTCCAGATCGGCGCGTTCATACCTACTAATTAGTTCGCAGGATCGACACATCATCCACTGAGTGTTTGTCACAATTGACAGAGTATTGTTCACCCATTTTGCAACATAGGTCAAAAGAGGGTTTGAAAGGATTGCATCGCGCCTCCGAACAAATCATAAGAATCGGGCATAACCCCTGCGTTATAAGTCGATTAGAGGATATTCGCCGCTTGGGACATTTGTGGCCCCATTCCTGCTTTCTCTTGAGTCTGTTGGCTTACTTTCATTGAACACTTTTAATTGAGATAATTGGCGTGGCATGAAGAATCAAACATTTGAGGATCTTGAAAAAGAAGTCCATTCCCTTACGCGAAAGCTGCGGGAAGCCAAACAAGAAATTGAGATTCTTCGATCCAAAAATGGAATTCCAGTGGAACTTTACGACAAGGGGTTGGTGGACGAGCACTTTTTTATTCGGCGACTCCGAGAAGCCATTCGATCCTCACAGAGATACGCCCGTTTTTTTTGTGTGGTCTTAGTCGATGTGAACCCAGATCTAGCCGAAACCTATGCTGAACCCGGTGGGAAGAGTTTGAGCATCGATACCGCTCAACATCTGAAGCGGGCCTTGCGTCAAACCGATGTAGTCGCACAGACTGACTCGGGACAGATCCTTGTCCTCTTCGAGGAGTTGGAAACCAACCAGGCAATCCTCGCACTCCGTAGGATTCAGGAAGACATGCTGGATATTCCGAGTCCCAACTACTCGGTTGTCTGCTTCCCAAGCGATGGGAACCAAGAGGAGCACCTACTCGAACTCCTCAACAAGAGGATCACCAAGGTCAACGAATCCGATCAAGAGGGCAGTGTGCTGGGTCTAGGAGAAGAGGTGCTTACTCTCTTCAATTAGTGAATATCACATGAATCTCTAGAAATCTCCTCTAGGGACTTCCAGTTCGCCAACCCGAATCTTCTCTTCCACTGCTTTCAAATCCTCGAGGATCTCTTCCGAAACACGATCTTTGAGACCTTCGTTCATCTCTAAAGTAATCACGCCGGACTGGATATTAAGTCGAGTGACACCGGCTTCGTATTCACCCGCCTTCACCTCTTTCGCAATTTTCAAGAGCGCTCCCGGTATATCGATCACAGCGCTGGCCAGGATCGAATCGGGAGCTTCGCTATTCTGATTCTTGTTTGAACCGAAAGCGTAGACACCTTTCGATTTGCTTTCGGTTACCGCTTGAAACACCCCCGCTCCAGCAGCATCCGCGTTGTGAAAAATGAAATCCGCGCCACGATTAATCTGCGCCAGTGTCGCCTCCCGTGCCAACGCGGTGTCCTCCCAACTTCCGATATAAGACCTCAGGACCGTGCAGTCTGACCGGATCGATTTCGCTCCCGCTTCGAAGGCAATAAAAGTGCTTTCCACTGAGGGGATCTCCATTCCGCCTACCAATCCGACCTTGCCGGATTTTGACATTCCAGCGGCTAATCTTCCAAGGAGATACGTCGCCTCCTCAAGTTCGAATACAATGGCCCCGACATTCTTTGTCACTGTGTTACCCGATGTGGTGATATAAAAAGTGTCCGGGAAATCCCTCCCGACCCTGCGAGCCGCGTCTTGAAACTCGAACCCATGTCCGAAGACCAGGTCGAACCCATCTTCCCCATAACTCCGAAAATGTTCCTCATGTTCCGCGGGCGATCGGACTTGCACATGACTCACCTTCGCCTCCATCGTCTCCTTGATCTTCATCAGCCCCTCATAAGCCCCCGCGTTCCAACCGTTGTCGCTGATGGGGCCAGGAGTGAGCAGGCCGACTTTGAATCCTTCGGCGGCGAGGGTGGGAGAAATCCAGAGCAATGTCAGTAGGAGGAGCCGTAAGATGATTCGCATCGTTGAGGTTCACCTTTCTTTTGGGGTTAAGAAATAGATTACCGAGCGATTATCGAGAGAGGAAGGGGCCTGGCTACAATCTCCAGGATCGGAACCGAATCCGTTTCAGTGGATGGTTGCCGATGCTGGAACCACGACACAGCAAAATTCATTTAGTCAATCTTGTTTTCTCCCTCGGATAAACGAAGCCACCCCCCAATCCAGACCGAAGAGGATTGCGATATCGAGTAGAATCAGGAATGCGAGAAGGTCGGTCGACCGATACTCAAGGCCCCGAGTATGCCTGTGCCAAGTAACCTCTCCAGATTGGAAAATCCGTTACCCAAGGTAGTGCACGAAGATGAAAGTTGCCGCGAAAAAAACCATGCGATGCCAATATGAAGGTTCGCTCCACCTATTTTTCGGTTTCGATCCTCGCATGGATCGATTTTGCACTTCCATTTCAGGTGGAGCAAGATTGATCCTTGTGATTCATTACCAATCCCGCCGCTGGAACGCTGATCCGCATCGTTCCTTATCCCCTCGGATTCCTATCCGATTTAGGCGGGAGTGATACGGACAGCGGAGGGAATCCGCGGGGACTAGTGTCGAGGCGGAGCCACGACACAGCAGCATCATTGTTGTTGCGGCTGAACTTGGATCGTAGCCACCCTGGCGTTTTCTCTCTGTCCCACCCGAATCTCATGCGTCCCATAGAAACAGCGAAAGGTCACCACTCCTCCCGCTTCCGTCGTGGTCTTTAGATTGGTCCACCACTTCTCTTTGATTAAATGATGGAGTTGGAAGTAAGCAGGTTTCGGAGTCATGTCTTCTCTAAGCAATCCCCCAGGCGCGCCCATCCAGGCCGCTTGATCGGTTAGGTCCCACCAGGAGATCGATCCGACCGAGGGGTGGCTGAAAGCGATCGTATAGAATTGTTCGACCTCATCGGCTTGGCGCGCTTCATCCTCGGGAGTTGAGGTCCAATTGAAACCGGGAATGGTTTTCTCCAGGTCCCAGCCACGGTCCCCCGAGACAAAAGTGGTCTCGGTAAAATGAATCGGTTTCTTGCAATGGGCGAACTGTTCGCAGATGTACCAGATCTTCAAAGGCTCCCAGGCGCCGGTGTGTTGGTGGGCTTGGATGCCGATTCCATCGTACAGAGGCTCCGACCCCTCATCGACCAACTGGGCCACCACCTGTTCGGCGTAGGTCGCGGAGTACACATAATCGTTAATGACTAAAAAACATTCGGGCGCCGTATCGTTCGCGATCCGAAAGGCCTCGCGAATGTAAATTCGCAATCCCATCTCATGAATCGCTCGCGTCAGGGTTCTTGGACCCTCGGGAAGATCCTCCCGATTGAATTCGGTCGGCTCATTGACCACATCCCAATACTGAATTTCATCCCCATACTCCTTGAGAATTTTTTGGATGCGTTCCATCTGAAGTCGCATCGCCTCCGTTGGGTCCTTCGGAAGCCAAGGCGGGTCCCTGTAATTCCAAGCCAGGGGGTGGCCTTTCATTGGGATGCCATGAAGTTGGCACCAATCGATTCGGGACTTGAATATCGTCGGAGATTTCGAGGGTCCATCTTTATTAAACTCCCACCAATAAAAGGGAAGAGTGGCGAAGTTGAAAAGATCTCTCCACTGTTTCTCGTAGGAGGCGTTCATGTCTTCATTCCCGAATTGTCCCACGGGAAAAAGGTTGCAGCCGAAGAGGAAATCGTGCCTGACCTGCTCGATTTCGACAGGTCTTCCCGCGGGAAACGGGTCCCCGTTTTCATCCATCAGGACAAGCGAGACCTCGGTGGTGCGGTGCTCGCGGATGCGTTCGGTCGCGTCCCCGATGATTTCATCGGTCGACAAAAGATTTGCGCCCATAGATGCATCCAATCCCAATAACAGGGCGAAGCCAATAGCGAGGATTCGAAAGAACATCGGACCGCCCCTTTCCATTGAGGGATGAGATTGCCTATGATAGTCCAACGACCTAACCCGGCAAATGAGTTGCCGGTCTACTTGGAAGCGAAAGATTCTCATGACCATAGACGCCGAACAACCCGACCTCTTTACCGACACGGATAGCCCCACTCGAATCTGGGTCAAAGACCTCGAAGCGGGCCACGATATCGCCGGGCCTTTCGCGCTCACACACATGGCGCTGAAGCCTTATACCGGCGGTAAATTCTTGCAGGTGAAACTCGGCGACAAAACGGGACGTGTCGCGGCGGTTCTTTGGAATGGGGCCGAAGAGGTTTATCCCAACCTCGAAATTGGGGACATCGTTGAAGTTTTGGGCAAAGTCGACACCTACCGCGATAAGCGACAAGTGGTTCTGCGGAGAATCAATCGGTTAGAGGATCTGGACACTCTCGATCCCAGCGATTTCATCGCGGCGGTTCAAGCCGATGTCTCTGCCATCTGGGAAGAGATCAAGAACATCGCGCGTACCGTTGAGGATCCCTTCCTGATTCAACTCCTCGGAAAGTTTTTCAAAGACGAAGCCATTGTCGATGCCTTCCTCCGAGCTCCCGGCGGCAAGCAGTGGCATCACGGTTACATCGGCGGCTTGGTGGAACACACCCTGGGAGTGGTGCGGAACTGTGTGGTCCTCGCAGAACGTTATCCCTTTATCAAACGGGATGTGCTGGTCACCGGCGCCATCTTCCACGACATCGGAAAGATCCTCGAGTTTGTTTATTCGACTGTCATCGACTACAGCGATGTCGGCCGCCTTGTCGGTCACCAAGTCCTCGGCGACCAGAAGGTCTGCGAGTACGCCGAGTCCATTGAACATTTCCCCCCAGACATACTCCTCGAAATCCGTCACCTCATCCTCTCCCACCATGGCGAGAGCCCCGATGCGGTCCGAGGCCCCCAAACGCGAGAGGCTCTCATCCTCGCCCGCGCCGATGACCTCGACGCTCAAATGAACGCCTACACCCGCGAGATCCTCAAAGCCCGCATGACCGGCCGCAAATGGTCGGACTATGTGAATCTGATCGGAAGATACCTCTACGACTCGGGTGGGACAGACGACCCGGAGAACCTGCCGGGGATGGAAGAGTGAGGTCACTCTAGGTCAGACCTCCTCACATCTTTTGCAATCACCTAGTCGATTTCATGAAGTCAAGGATGATCTTCGCCAACTCCTCTCCATGGGATTCTTGAATGAAGTGTCCCGCTCCTTTCAATGTGGTGTGCGATTGATCTCTAGATCCCGGGACCCTTTCCTGGAAAATCTTGTCACCGCCCCCTGTGATGGGATCGCTGTCTCCGAAGGCTGTAAGGAACGGTTTCTTCCATTTCCTAAGGACCTCCCATGCCGCTAAGTTCGCTTCTCGTGCAGGATCATCGGGTGAGATCGGCACCAGCTGGGGCATAATGAGTGGACCCGCCTTGTACTTGGGTTCGGGGAACGGCGCATCGTAAGCCTCCACCACCGACTCGTCACTCAAATTTGAAGCAACGATCCTCCCGACTGGCATATCGCCTCGCTCGATCATCGCCTCATTCATCTTTCGCCACTGCTCGAAAGCAGGAGACAGGGGTCCCGATCCCACTGGGAGACCTGTGTTTGAAACCACGATCCGTGCAAACAGTTCCTCGTTCTCCGCGACTACACGAAGACCGATCAGCCCGCCCCAGTCCTGGCCGAAAAAGGTGATTTCACTGATACCAAGGTTCTTCACCAACTCCGTCATAGTATCCACATGAAACTTGTAGGTGTGTGTCTTCATGTCCACAGGCTTGTCCGATTTCCCAAATCCGATCAGGTCCGGAACAATGCATCGATACCCTGCTTCTGTGAGCACTGGAATCATCTTGCGATACAGATAAGACCACGTCGGCTCGCCATGCAACAGGAGGATGACATGTCCATCCTTGGGACCCTCATCGAGATAATGGACGCGATAACCTTCGACGTCTTTGTAGTTCGGCTCGAAATCATACCCTGCTAAAATGGCAAAGCGTTCATCAGGTGTGCGCAATACACCTGGTCGAATTCCTTCAGACATGGCAGTTCCTCCAAGTATGATCGCAAGGATAGTTTGCAACACGATTCTGCTCATTCTTGCTCCATCCAACCTTCCTTCAAAGTCTGTCATTACTCAGGTTCTGTTTGGGAAACTAATTCCTAGTCAACTCGGCTTTCGGTCACAATTTGAAAGATATCCCCACCCGATTTGTATCCCCTCCGAATTCGCGGTCAAGGTGTAGATCCTGCATCGACAGCCGAAAACTCAGGCCCCCGATGCTTGGTAAATCGCCGGCCGATACCGGGGTTCGGGAATCGGTTTTCCCTCTGCCTTTGCGGCTTCCAGCCAGGCGGACTTGGCGATCCCAACCTCCCGCAAAGCCTCCTCGGCCGTGTCTCCATACGCGGAACAAGCCTGGAGGTCGGGGATGTCGGCGATGTAACCCTCATCCTCTTCGGTGTACAAGATATTGATATGGTAGTTCCTCATTAACATTATCCTACGGAGTGTTTACCAGATTGTTTCGACTTCGCTCTCCTGTAGTTGACGGTCGCGCGTCACCAGCGACAACCCTCGGTGAAGGGCCGTTGCGGCGATAATCCGATCCGGCATGTCTGGAACTTTTTCTCTGTGTATTTTCTCTACGGCATCGAGTATCGACGGTTCAATGGGAAGGATCGTAATGTCGGCGCCCGAATCGCCCAGCGCCACTTTCAGGTCATCCAACGGGCCAATCGGAACACGCCCTTTTTCCACCAAGTAAACTAGTTCGATTAGCGAAATTATCGAAACGAAGAGAGGAACGCCATTCTCGATACTCGCGTGAATCCTCTCAAGGGCGGTGTGAGATAGTCTTGCGGGGTCGCGCAAATACCATACGGCGGTGTGGGTGTCGAGCAAGAGGGAATTCAATGGTCAAAATTCCCTTGGAAAATTTCCCCACATTTCACGGCGGGCTTCGTCAATATCCTCGTCGGTCAGAATGAAATCGTACTTTTCCCACAGTCCCTCGAGCCTTCGTAGCGGGGTTCGCTTCGCTCCCCGGCTCTGCAAACTCTCCGCGAATTCGCGAACTTTCTCCCGCTCTTGGGGTGGAAGTTCCCGTACACATTCAAGGATTCTCTCTTCGACAGTCATGATGATCTTAGAATACTTCAAAAGGGTCTTTCGGGAAAGGGCAATTTCTTGTCTCTTCATCTCCAATCACCTGCCCCCATCCCTCCCTTTTTGTTACCGTACCCCCCATGCTGGCAACCACCTCAGACAACCAAAAGACCATCGCCATCATCCCCGCTCGCGGGGGTTCGAAGGGGATTCCGAAGAAGAACCTCGCTCCGATCGATGGGATCCCCATGTTGGCCTATACCATTCGTGCGGGGATGGCGGTGGACCGGATCGACTCGGTTTTGGTGTCGACCGATAATGAGGAGATCGCCGCAGTAGCCCTCAAAGAAGGGGCAGCAGTGATTCGACGACCCGAAGAACTTGCCCAGGACAACTCCCCAACCGAGCCTTGTGTCCTGCATGCCATGGAGAAATGGGAGGAGGCTGAAGGGATTTCCCTTGACTGGGTGGTCCTCCTCCAGCCGACAGCCCCCCTGAGGGACTCGTCTGATATCCAGGGAGCCTTTAAGATACTCGATGACTCCGGGGCCGATTGTGTCCTTTCCGTTATGGAAAGGCGGGAGTTTCACTGGGAGAAAGAGGGACTCCTGGGGACTCCGAAATGGGACATCGACAACCGCCCACGGAGACAGGAGTTGCGCCCCGACCTCATCGAGAACGGGGCGATTTATATTTCCAAGGCAAACCTCTACCGTGACCAGGGCAACCGATTGGGAGGGAAGATCGCTCTCTATGAAATGCCGCTCGAACGATCCATCGATGTCGATGAACCATTCGACCTCTGGTTGGTGGAGGGATATCTCCGTTATCAGAAAGACAGGGAAGAAGGAAAACCATGACTGACAGGAAGAAATTCAAAGTGCTCATTTGCGATGGGATGGTCCCCGAAGGGCTGGCGATCTTCCGCGCTAACGAGTCCATCGAAGTGCTCGACCAGAAAGGGATCTCGCGCGAGGACCTGCTCAAGACCATTCCGAACTGCGATGCGGTCATCGTTCGCAGCGCGACCACCATCGATTCGGAGGTCATCGAGGCCGGGACAAAACTAAAAGTCATCGCACGTGCCGGAGTCGGTCTCGATAATGTCGATATCCCCGGTGCCACCAAACGGGGCATCGTCGCGATGAACACACCCACCGGAAACACCACCTCCGCCGCTGAACACTCCATCGCTCTCATGCTTTCCATGCTTCGGAACATCCCGCAGGCCGATTCGACCATGCGCGGAGGGGGATGGGACCGCAACAAGTACACCGGACGCGAGGCCTTCGGCAAAACCCTCGGGGTTATCGGACTCGGGAAGATCGGACGCCAGGTCGCCCAACGCGCCCAGGGGTTTGAGATGAAGATCATCGGCTACGATCCCTTCACCTCCAAGGAATCCGCCGAGAAGGATGGGATCGAACTGGTCACCCTGGATGAACTTTATGAGAGAGCCGATATCGTTACTCTCCATGTTCCCAAAACCGATGACACCAAGGGGATGATCAATAAAAAGACCCTCGCCAAAATGAAGAAAGGCGCCTTCTTGGTCAACTGCGCCCGCGGCCCGCTCATTGTCGACCAGGATCTGGTCGATGCAGTCGAGTCCGGTCACCTCTCCGGCGCCGCCATCGATGTCTATCATGAAGAGCCCCCCAAAGATTCTCCACTGATCGGCCACCCCCGGATCATCACCACCCCCCATCTGGGCGCTTCCACCGAAGAGGCCCAGATCAATGTGGGCATCATGATCGCCGAGCAGGTAATCGATGCTCTCGAGGACCGCGAGATCCGCAACGCCGCGAACATGCCCCGACTCGATCCGGAGACCAAAAAAGAAGTCGGACCCTTTCTTCGCCTCGCCGATGAACTCGGCCAGTTCTGCGCTCAACTCATCAAGGGGAGTGTCGAAAAGATCGAGGTTCATTGCCAAGGTCACATCACCAACTTCGATGTCTCACCGGTCACTGTCGGAGCGCTCCGAGGCGCGTTGTCCACAGTGATGCCCGACACCGTGAATTTTGTCAACGCTCAGTTCCTTGCCGAGATGCAAGGTTTGAAAGTCGAGTCCTCCTCGAGTTCGGAGGCGACTGGATTCACCAATTTAGTGACCGTGACTCTCACCGCGGGCGAACAGGTTCTATCCGCTTCGGGAACGATTTTCGAGGGACAGGATGTCTCGCGTATTGTCGGTGTCGATGACTATGTGATCGAAGCGCGCCCTTACGGTTATCTGCTGGCGGTTCGCAACAAAGACCAACCCGGTGTCGTCGGTTTGGTGGGAACAGTTCTCGCCAACAACGGAATCAACATCTCGGACATGTCGCTCGGTTCGAATAAAGCCAAGAAGATTTCGTTGGAAATCATCAATGTCGATCGTCCCGTCCCTACCGAGGTCATCGAAGAATTGAAGTCGAACGAATTGGTCATCTCCGCGAGAGCGATCGCGATCCGTTGATTCTCGCGAGGAAGGATTTCAGGCTATCGACAGTGTAGTGGCATGAAGATCCTCTTTCTCAGCCAATACTTCCCTCCCGAAATGGGAGCGCCCTCCGCTCGCGTTTCGGAGCTCTCGCGACATTGGGCCGAACAAGGGAACGAGGTCACAGTGGTGACCGCCTTTCCCAACCATCCGACCGGTAAAATCTTTCCCGGATACGAAGGAAAGACCTTTCAAAAAGAAGAGGTGGATGGGTACACCGTTCTCCGCTCCTGGATCTATGTCGCCCCCAACAAAGGCTTTTTCAAGAGGATGGTCTGCTTCCTCTCTTTCATGGTTTCATCCACTTGGACTGCCCTTTCTAAAGGCGGGAAGTGCGATGTGGTCATCGCCACATCGCCACAGATTTTCTGCGGTCTGGCGGGCTGGGTGGTGAGTCTCTTCAAACGGAAACCCTTTATCTTGGAGATACGCGATCTCTGGCCCGATTCCGCGATCCAACTCGGGGTTATCCGCAACCCCATTCTGATCGCGTTGTCACGGTGGTTGGAGAGGTTTCTTTATCGCCGAGCCGATTTGATTGTTCCGGTCTCTCGTTCGATCCAATCGGCCATTGAGAATCATGGGATCCCGAGCGAGCGGTTTGAACTCATCCCCAATGGAATCGACTTCAATCTCTTCGTCCCCGGACCGAGAGAGAATGAACTCCGCAGGAGTATTGGAAATGGGAATGAGTTTCTGATCTCTTACATTGGAACGCATGGAATGGCGCATGCCCTCGAGCGGTTAGTGGATGCAGCAAACCACCTCGACCCGGAGAGATTCCACTTTCTTTTTATCGGGGAGGGCGCCAGAAAACAGGCCATCGTTGCCTACTCCAAGGAAGTCGGGGCGGAGAATGTGACCTTCCTGCCATACCAGGAGAAAGCCGATATCCCGAAATGGCTCGCCGCCTCCGACCTTTCCGTCGTGTCGCTCAAAGACCTTCCCGTTTTTGAGACAGTCCTCCCCTCGAAAATGTTCGAGATCATGGCCTGCGAGCGTCCGACTCTCCTACTCGCGAGAGGAGAATGCGCCGACCTTCTTAAGGAGGCGAAAGCAGGCGTTGTGGTGGAGGAGGGAGATCCTGCACGAATCGCGTCAATGATCGAACACCTCGCGGAGAACCCAGAGAAATGCAAAGGGTACGGGCAGACGGGAAGGGAATATGTCTTCGAGCATTACCACCGACGGGATCTGGCCCAACGCTATTTGGAGCGGCTTTCAAAGGAGATGCCGTAGCCCCGTCTTTTAGACGGCCATGCCTGAGTCACCCTCTGGAAGGAGGCGTTACGAATCCCCTAGGTCCTCGAACTTCCATTCCTCTAGCGGGGTCATGAAATCGAAATCCGGCTCCATCACCGAACCGAACCCCTGGTTGTGGAGGGAGGAGACATCGATGAACCCATCCGAGATTCTAATTCTCGCGCCATCCTTGAATGGCTCATAGAACTTGGGGTGATTGGACAAGCAGGCCTCCACCTCTTTCTTTGAGAGATGGTCCAAACCGTGACAGTAGTGGTGGCCATTGCGTTCGACATGAGTCAGCCCAAGGATACTCGCCATCGCCAGATCCTGTTGGACCGGAACCACTGAGGTGTTCATCAAATCCTCCCCTGTTAGGAGATAATCTCCCTCGTTCTTTGAATTGAAATCATCCACCAACATCTTGTTCAGCAGACCCTTGATCGCTCCCTTGCAATTTTTGAAACTAACTCCTCGATACCCATGATCGGCTGCCATATTGAAGGTCCCGAGTGAATCGTCGGATTCGTCGATAATCACCGGCGGCAAATCTTTTGCGTGATTAAGGTGGGAGACCACCGAGGCGTCGAAAGCCGCGAACCGTTCGATCGGTTGTTCGATATAGAGAACGCGAGCGAGCAAGTCCTCAAGATCGCTTTCCGCATGAACTCCCCGATACCACCTTTCCAACTCTTCCACTGTCTGAAAGGTTTCATTCCCATCCAGGCTTACTTTGTAATCGGAGGGAGCCGCTTTCTTCAATGTCGCCGCGATGGCTTCCAACCTTGGGATGTCCGTCTTTAGATCGTTGGTGATTTTGATTTTGTAATAACGAATTCCGAAATCCCTGGCCCATGCTTCGATACTTTGGGGGAGGCCATCATCGAGAATTTCTTCTTTGGGGATGTCGCTGTCGCGGATCGGATCGGCGAGGCCGATCGTTTGACGCACCGCGATGCGGTCGAGTGGAGCTTCGGGCAAGGAATCTCTCAAATTCCTGGTGGCGAGACGGGAATGAACCCTCTCCGGTTCGATCCTGAGAGCTCGTTGGCTGAGGCAATCGAATAGGCTGGCGCCAAAGAGTTTGCTGAACCCATCGAGTAAGGCGCGCTCCATCAATGATGAACCGAAACTGCTGGTCAAACCGTTGAGATGATGCGTCCCCGCCGATTCCACTGTCCCCGTATAGGCCTTCAACCAGAGGTCGAACAGATACCCGGGGGACTTGCCGATCTCCAGATAGGATTCTCTCCCACTCTCGGCCGCACTGAGGAGGTCCACCACATTCTGTCGGAAATCCTTTTCGGGAGATTTGTCGAACCATTTCGGAGGCAAGCAGTCGGCGCTGTAGCCATAGGTCTTATGTCCTTCGCCATCATGGACCTCCATACGGATGTGGAGAACCGGGGTCGAGGTGAGCACCGCTTTCCCGTATTTGAAGGGGAGCCGTGTGCGAACATTCCGGACAAAGAACTCGATGGAAGAGATCGCGACTTTCATCCTCGGCCCTCGAACAGGTCGCGTCCCGCGACGAGGGCGCGGATCTTCCTGTCAGCGATACTCCGTTTGAGCATCCAAAACCCACAGTCCGGGTTGATGTACCCAATCCGATCCTCGCCCAAGACACCGGTTGCTTCCTCCAGTTTCTTGGCGATTTCGTCGGCGCTCTCCACCACATTGGTCTTGATATCGACCACACCGAATCCGAG
This sequence comes from Candidatus Omnitrophota bacterium, assembly GCA_029261095.1. Classification (GTDB taxonomy): domain Bacteria; phylum Hinthialibacterota; class Hinthialibacteria; order OLB16; family OLB16; genus JACKFH01. Next base: position 27,900 of record JAJDBZ010000176.1, read on the forward strand.
TTTAACTTCGGGGTTGATCTCTTTGAGGCGGTCGAGTTCCCAGTTCCCGCGGTGCGCGACCTCAAGAAGCACATGATCGCAGTGGAGACCGCTCAGGAAATCGATCAGTTTCCCCCAATCGCCGCCTTGGATGGTCTGTCCGCCATAGTTTCCGAAACAGAGATGGACCGCCGGAGTTGTCTTGACCGCGTCAAGCACCACATTGATGCATTCGAGCGCCCACTCAGAGTCTTCGGGATGTCCTGTCAAATTCGCTTCATCGATTTGCACCACCTCCCCATCGATTTCTGATACCTGGTCGGCGAGGACTTTGGCGATGGCCATGCAGAGGTGTTTGCGGGATTTATAGTGACGGTCCACCAAGGTTTTGCACAACATATGCGGACCCGTCACTGTAAACTTCATTGGGAAAGTGGTCAGCGATCGAGCGCGGCGATAATCATCGGGGAGATTGAGTTCGCCTTCTCCGATCTTGTCGACCACCACACCGGCCGGTTTGGATCGGAATTTCATCTGTTCGTCGGCGCGGAATAACCGAAGTTCGGTGAGCGACAGATCGGACCGGACTCCGGAGAGTGGTCGGACGAAGTAATCGATCATCCCGTTCGTGTCCGGGTGGTTGATGTCGAAACGATAGAGTTCTCCATCCGCGATGACATCGATCCCCGCGTTCTCCTGCACCTTGAACACCACCGAGGTCGCGTCAACGAGCGCCTGCTCCGAGGGGAGCGCGGCCAACCAGTCGGGGACCGGGTAACTCCCGACCACGGTAGTTCTGATTTTCGGTTCCATCCATTCATCCTCTCAATAATCGAATCAAAACCGGGATTATGCTTTGTGAAAAGTCGGGTGTCCACCGATAACCCCACCACTGTAATACCGATAACCCCACCCCCTCACCCCGATAACCCCACCCCCAAACCCTGATAACCCCACCCCCTAACCCCCTCCCCGCGGTGCGGGGAGGGGGGATTCAAAGTCCCCCCTCTCCACAAGGTGGAGAGG
>JAJDBZ010000177.1 GCA_029261095.1 Candidatus Omnitrophota bacterium
ATGGATTGTCACCGATCGATCTCAGACAGCAATTCACAAACTCTTTCACAGCAACGCCGAAAGAATTTATCGGTTGAGTTGAAAAGGCCATCCTGAAAGGTATGACAAATTGATGTTCCGCACACTTGAAACAACCTCCTCGTTCCATCCCGCTACCTGGATGGTCCGATGAGTGAAGTCATCGATCTACTCGCTCAGTTAGTCTCAATCGGAAGTGTCAATCCGATGGGCCGCGACCTCTCGGGACCCGATGTGCTCGAGACCGGAATGGGGAATTTTCTCGAACAATGGTTTCGGGAGAATGACATTCCCTGTGAAAGACAATCGGTCGAGCCCGCCCGAGATAACATCATCGCCCGCCTCGAAGGGGGATCTCGCACTGTCCTGTTGGAAGCGCATCAGGATGTCGTCCCGGTCGACAACATGACCATCGACCCCTGGAAACCCACCATCCAGGAGGGCAGGATGTACGGGAGAGGGTCTTGCGACACAAAAGCCGGGATGGCCGCGATGATGACCGCGATGCGTCGTCTGAAGATTGAATCGCCATCCGACGCTCCCACTGTGATCATGGCTTGTGTGGTGGATGAAGAACATCAATTCACTGGAATCAGCGCGGCGTGCCGGACGGGGCTGCAGGCCGATATGGCAATCGTGGCGGAACCGACCGAGATGAAAATTGTGGTCGCTCATAAGGGAGTGGTTCGTTGGAACATCGTCACCGAAGGTCTCAGCACCCACAGCGCGCGCCGTGATGAGGGGGTCAGCGCGATTGTCCGAATGGCCGAGGTGATTCCTCTCTTGGAACGCTATCATGCGGAAGTGTTACGCCCACGCACCGACCCGATGCTCGGGAATGCCACGCTGAGTATCGGCCGCATTCAAGGGGGCACCAGTGTGAATACTGTCCCCAACCGTTGCGAGATCGAACTCGATCGGAGACTCTTGCCCGGTGAGGAACCGATAGAGGCGATCGAAGAGGTCCGCACCTGGCTGAGGGAACAAGGGGATCTCGAATTTGAACCGACATTCGAGCCACCCCGGGTGATCAGTCGCGCCTTGCGACCGCCGGAGGATCAGGCTGTCGTCGAGTTATTGTCGGAATCATGCGATGCCGTTTTGGGACAACACACCATCGAAGGAGTGGCTTACTGCACCGATGCTTCCGTCCTCGATCATGCGGGCATCCCCTCTGTTGTTTTCGGCGCGGGAAACATCCAGCAGGCGCACTCGGCGGATGAGTGGATCGAAATCGATCAGGTCGAAAAGGCGACAGAGGTTTTCTACGATTTTCTCCTCCGCGCCGGGCGTGTCCGAACACCCGAGTCGATCCGGTGAAAGAACCCGTCCAAATGTCCCTCTGAAAGTCTACTCCTCTTCACGGTGCTGTTTATCCATGGTGGAAAAGAGCGCCTTCACATCGAAGAACCCTCCGATGGTGATCGCAACCGAGAGGATCGCGAATACAATCAGCACCAATACAAATAACCAACCCCAAAAAGTTGCCCAAGCGTCCATTATGCTTCTCCTACGGTAAGTTGTTCGGAATGATTCTTCTTGTCAGGGAAGAGAATCGACCCTGCCGCCATCAGCACCAACGACAAAGAGGTGGTCGCCAGGCCGATGTGGGCTTCGTTGATGTTCATGCCGATGTCTTCGTTGGTCAGGTGCAGCGCCTCTCGAACCGGAGTGAGCCCAAGCAGTGCGAGCATGCCCGCGGTGATGGCCGCGTAGGCGCCCACTCGGCTCGCCCGTTCCCAGTACAACCCAAGGAAGAGAACCGCGAAGGCGCCGGTAAAATAGATTGCGCCGCTGACTGCCAGGTAATCCAACATATCCTGCCCCATTGGGTACCAGATGCTCCAAGCCAAAAGGAAAACGCCGAAGAGGAAAATGAAGAGTCGTGAGAGAAACAGGCGCGTGCGAGTCTCCAAGCGTCCCCCCATGGCGGGGTTGATCACATCCTCCACCAGAATGGAGGCCCAGCAGAGGAGATAACTGTCATGAGTCGACATGAACGCAGCCAACATCCCGGCAGCCACCAAACCGATCAATCCGGTTGGGAGGATCTGACTCAGGAAGAGCGGCATCGCGCGCAAGGTTTCATCGACATTGTCGATCAACTCACCATTGGCATCGAAATAATGGCTGTCCGGTCCTCCCTGTTGCCACATCCAAGCCAAGGCGCAGATCCCGAGAAACTGTGGGATGATGAATCGTGTCATGAAACCGATCGAAGACCATCGGTAGAGTCGGTGGACGACCTGAATGTCTTTCGCCGCGCATACTCTCATGACTGCTGTCGGCCAGACCGCACAGGAGACTAATCCAAAGGTGAACAACATCCAGAGCATGTACGCCGGTCCAAAACCCTCTTGGTTCAGTGGGTCGAATCCCGCTTCTCCATGGACTGTTTTCACTGTCTCCACAATCGGGTCCCACCCCAGATTTCCAACCGCATACCCGCAAACGAACAACATCCCGAAGGAAAGAACGACGAACTGGATGTAGTCTGTGATGACCACCGAAACCATCCCCCCCAAGATGGTGTAGACCAACACGAGCGAAATGAGGATTGTCATCACAATGTTCACCGAATTCGGGTCGGTCATTCCGGTAAGCGATGTCACAAAAATCCCACCGGCTTTAAGGAAGACTCCCATGTTGAGAATTCCGGCCACCACCAACAATGCCCCGCCGAAGATGCGGACCCCTTTTCCGAACCGTTGCCCATAATATTCCGGGATGGTCATCACACCGGTCTTCCGCAATGGAACCACTAGGAACCCGGTGACTCCAACAAAGAAACAGGTCACCCCAGCAACCAATCCAATGTGAAAAGCGGCAAAGCCATTGCTGAATCCTTTCTGGGCGGTGTACATCACAGTGACCAGGCCGATTTCCGAGCCCAGCATGGTGGCCACCGAAACAAAGGATTTGAGGGATCGGCCCGCGACCACATAGTCGGCCATGTCTTTGATGTAACGGTTGGCGTAGATCCCAACAACAACAGTTCCCAAAAGATAGACCGCTACCAACACCCAATCGAGGGTTCCAAAATTCGATACGAAAAAATCTCCGGTCTCCACTACAATCTCCTCCCTATAGGGGACATGGATGGGGAAACTAACTCACAGCGAGCTGCTCCAGCCATCCCTGAACTTGTATCGCATCCGCATAAGTGGCGCCCATTGGGACGGTCTCCTTGCCCCGCACCACCCGACAAAAGCATCGTAACTGCTCCGCGAGCATACCGGTTGTGGCATTTTGATCAACTTGTATTTCCAACCCCAGCGGCCAACGAGCCTGATCGTCCCAGATTTCGATCGGTCTTGGATTGGCTTGGAGTCGCGCCGTCCATCCGCGGCCAAACACCTCCATCCTGTCGAACCCATCGGCCGGCATCCCTGCTGGAGTTAAAAAAGATGCAGTCAGCGAGGCAAAGGTGCCATCCCCCCACTCCATTCGTGCCAAGGCCAGATCGCATTCGCCATGAGGGTTGAAATGGACTCGGCCCTCCAGTCTTGACGGTTCGGCTCGGTTCTTTAAGGCGAGAATGGTATAAAGATCGTGCACCATGGTCAAATGGAAAGGGGTTTCTCCCGGGTATCTCTCGAGCGTGGTCGCGGGTCGATGACGAACGCAGTCGATATAATCAATCTGCCCTCGATTCTCGGCCTCAACCCTCAACTGGCGAAACTCACTGCTGAACAACAAGAGATGTCCCATCATCAGGTTACTGGAGTCCGGTTCGACTAAAGGAGAGAGGGTCTGAGAGGAGTGAAGGTCCATGGCGATCGGTTTTTCGAGCAGGACTTTCTCTCCGGCGGCCAGCAGTTGTTGGGCGATCGACACATGAGATGCGGTGGATGTGGACACGATCCAGGCTTCGGTTTCCGATTCGTTCAGCGCTCGATCCAAATCGGTCCATCGCGGTGTCTCCGGGAACTGTTCGGCAAGGATTTTCATCGCACTGTCGTTTGGGTCGACCAACGCGACCAGATCGGATTCCAAAACATTGGCAGCGGTCAGGGCATGCAACTTGCCAAAATCACCCAGGCCGACGATGCCCAACTGAACCGGAGAAAAGTTTTCAGAGGTAGGTGCCATTGGAATAGGGGTACTCAATTCGAGAGAGATTTTCTAATTCCATCCACATAAGGTAACACAAATCTCGCGGTCTTTGCTCACAAAATAGCGCTGAGTTCCTTAAGAAAGAGCTCAACATCCCTCATCGTATTGTAGCCATGGAGTGCGACACGGAGACGCCCCGCATGGCTCATCACATGAATATTCATTTGTCGCAATTGATGGTGGATTCGATCCGCTTCGGGATGCCGGAAGGCAATGATTCCCGCCAAGGCTTCCTGTTCGCATGGGGTGATGATTTCAACCGGGAGTTCGGCTAACCCCTCCGAGCAGGCATTCACCAAGGGTCGAGCGGCTTGATCGATCGCATCGACTCCGACTCCTCGGATGTATTCCAACGCCGCGGCGATGGCGTAGACAGCCGGGAAATTGGGCATCCCCACAGTGAAACTTGCAGCTCCGGGCTGGCTGAGGGCTCGATCAAACCGCCCTTCTCCGAACGCGTCGACCAGATTGAACCAACCGCCTGCTGGAACAGTCAGTTCTCTGGCCCGAGCGGAGGGCACACCGACCAATCCTCCTCCATGAGACGATAGAATCCATTTGTGAGTACTGCTTACGACTAGGTCGACGCCCTTGAGATCGAGCGGAATCCGTCCGAGGGCTTGTGTCACATCCAGTGCGATGAGGGCGGGTGAGTTCTTCCGCACAGAGTCGATTATCTCCGCCAGAGGAATCCGAAAACCGTTAAAGAAACTGACCAGAGAAGTGCTCACTAATCTCGTCTTCGGTCCCAAGAGAGGCACGAGATCCTCCACC
>JAJDBZ010000178.1 GCA_029261095.1 Candidatus Omnitrophota bacterium
TGGATCGGTCTCCCCCCCCGGTAATCGGAAACCATTCGATAGAGGAGGTAGGCCCCCAAGAGTTGAACCGCCATGAAGGGAATTTGCGGATGACCAGCGTACACAAACAGCGCGCAGACCCAAGAGAAACAACCGAGCAGACGGAGCGAAGGGTTTTCATAGACGTGTTTGCCCACGATGAAAAAGAGCGGAGTCAGCGCATAGGTCTGGTTCATCGTCGGAACCCCCTCCCCCATCCGAGCGAGGACCGGACCGGAGAGCATGTAAGCGAGAGCGGCCAAGAGGCGCGCCGGTTTCAGCCGGAAAAAATCGCCTGCGAGCCAGTAGAAGAGGAAACCTCCCAGGGTCAAGTGAAACCAATAAGAGACTCCAAACCCCCAGGGCAAAGGGAGAACGAGGAAAAGGTAATCGAAGGGGTAGAAACAGGCGGCCAAGATCTCATGGATGACCGGCGACCCGGAGAAGGTGTACGGGTTCCAGAAGGGGAAGACCCCCTCCTGAAGCGAGGTGATAAAATAATTCTTCCAGGCGAAGTATTGGTACTGGAGGTCGTTCCCCTCCGGGATCTCTCCCAGGAACAGGATGCTCCGGTAATAGAGGGTGTTGATCGCCAGAAGAAAGAGAAGGCAAAGCCAGTCGATTCGCCGATCCGAGGGTTGAGAAATTTTTCCGTTTTCCATGGGTTGTGCGGTATTGAAGAGGAAAAGGGTTGGGAAGGGAAGCGCGGGTTTGTGGTTTCTATGTTGTCCTTATGGACCCATTTGGAGGGTTCCAAGAAAATGTGATAAACTTCCAACATAAGGAGACAGATCAGTCATGACAGCACAAGAGGCCTTAAAGGAAGTGTTGGAGGCGCTTTCTGAGGACGATGTCGAGAGAGTTGTCCAATACGCTCGCTCGCTAGGTTCTCAGAAAAGTTGTGCCTCCGATCTCCCCCCACTACGTGGGCTGTGGAAGGATTTGGGAGAGAGAATCAGCGAAGAAGAGATTCGCGACGCACGAAAGGAAATGTGGGGTCAATTCCCCCGCGATGACTTTTAGTGTCCGATCTCTTTGTCGATACGCATGCATTGGTTTGGTATCTATTCGATTCCAAGAAATTCAAAGGGGCAACTCTTGTGAAGCTCGAGGAAACTGTCGCAAGTGGAGGTCGACTGTTCTTTTCAACAATATCACTCGTCGAAATCCTGTATCTTGTTGAAAAAGAGCGGTTGGTTCCCGAAACCTACCACAGACTATTCGACCTAATCCGAAAAGATGATCCAAGGTTTGCCGTATACCCCCTAACTGCGGCAATCGTAAATTGCATGGAGTCAATTCCACGTCGACTTGTTCCAGACATGCCTGACCGAATTATCGCCGGGTCCGTGATCGAGTTAGGATTGCCGCTTGTCACGCGTGATTCGGCTCTACAGGCTCTCGATATCGCAACCATCTGGTAGGAAGCCCAAGTTCGCCCTTCATTATTCACGCGATTGGGAAAAATCCATAACCGTAGCGGAAGATCGGTTTTTCAAGCTAAGATTAAACGGATCGAATTCGGTCACATCGACCCAATCGGGTCCGGTGGAAGCGATCGCATTGTTGTTCGAGTTCCACTCGGTGAGGGTTCCCTCCTGGGTGTGGACCGGGAGGCTGTTGACTTTCACTGTGATCTTCCAGTTGACCGGAGGCATTGTGGAGGGAGGATCCGGGCTGAAGAGATCGTTTAACGAATGGTAATGAAACCGCACCGTATAGGTTCCCGGAATCACTTCGGAGGCGGGAGTTCCCTCCCAGGCGAAGTTGGGCGCGATATACCCGGAGATGATCGAATCGAAATCCTCCCCCTCCACAAGGACTCCAATGCGAGTCGATGTATTGCTAAACCACACTGTGCTCCCATCGGGTTGTCCCACATACAAATCCATTCGGGGAATCAGGTTGGAAGAAGGAAAATCCGCTTCCAGGCTGATGTCGATGTCTCTCGACGACACGAACGGAAATCCCTCCATCATCGGAATGAGCGGAGGATCGAGCGGCCGGACAAAGACATAAAAAGTTCCACCCGGTTCGAAGTCGGGTGGCAATTCGATTTCGATTTCGGTGAGTCCCCACTGACGAAGCAAGGCATTCTTGCCTTCGGCCTCCGGGTCGTTCTCGGTGGTCAGAAAGACTTCTCCCTCGCCGAACCCGAATCCGCTCCCCCGGATCCGGAACCGTTGACCCGCGCCGATCTTCGATGAGATCGCGCGGATTTCCTGAACCGCGGGGACTCGATCTAAATCGTCGTAGGCCGCCTCGTATAGGTCGAAATCGTCGATTGTGTTCGGGGGGATCGTGGCAAAGTTATTACTGGTGTGCCCATCCGCCATATCCGAGTGATCATGTTGCGGCCACCACCGGGCCTGCGCAGTCTGAACCCGCGCAAGAATCGCGGCATCGTCCGGAGTCAACGGCTGTTTGGGGACTGTCTTCTTCCAGAACAACACTCCGGATTCCTCGGTTTCATAGAGGAGTTCATCCGCCTGGGGAGTTTTCTCGCTTAGGAACAGCGCGCCCTGAAGAGGGACAACACCGTCATTGAGGACATAGTGCGGCAGATAATCGTCCATCCCCTCCGACTCGAAGGCGCCCAATACCCGACTCACCACCGAAAGTTGGATGTGTTCTTTGTTGACATCCCCAATGGGTAGGGTCGAACCCACGAGATGCAAGGGTTCGTTGAAGGCGGAATGGTTCCAATCGAAGTAGCCGCCATTGACAATCATCCGGTCTTTGTAACGTTCTTCGTTGGTGAGTTGTTCCAAACGGTCGTTCTTGTCTCTGGGATCGAGAATAAAAAAAGACTCGTTCGGGTTGATGAGATAATAAAAATCATCAGTCGGAATCCCATTAGGGGAGTCGAAATTATCCCATCCCAGCCCGACCGATCCCGGACGGTGCCTTTCATCGGTGATCGGGTGCAGGTCTTCGGCCAAATTCCATCCCATGGCGATGGTGAAAATCTGATTACCGAGAGCATTGGGACTGATGAAGATCTTTCCCCAGTAATGGAAGTGATTATTCAGAGTGTGAAAGAACCAGCTCCCGATGATTCCGGGGCTTCCGTGATGAGGACTCCCAAAAGTGACTAGCGAAGCGACACGTTTCCCCGCCTCGCCCGGCTCGCCCCAAGGGGGATCGTAATAGTTCATATAGGTCCGGCAGACCAACCCGCCACGGCTATGCGCCCAGAGGATGACATGTTGATGTCGGTCCGGAAAATGTTGTTCGATGAGGTTTCCCAAATCGTTCCCGCTGTTGTCGGGGTCATCGAGGAAATAACCCATCGGTTTCGAGGAATCGTGGACGAAATAATACAACTGGTAGGATTCGGCGAACCCGGGTCGCTGGCGGGCCCATCTCTCGACATTGCCGAAACTGTAGGAGGGTCGGTCCTCGCTCCGGTTCCCATGGACGAGGATGATGGGGGTGCCGGTGTTACCGAAGCCATCGACTTTCACCAGTTGAGGATAGTTGGAGGGGTCGATCTGTTTGGATTGTTCTGTTTCACCTTTTGGAGGGGCCATGGCAAGCGCCTCTTCTTCGGGTTTCAGGAGAAAGGTTTCAAGTCTTCGAGTTTCCAGAACCGCGGTCATTCCATCCGCTTGGACAGTCGCTCTTTCCCCGGCCCAATGCCCCCACTGGCCGGAGATTGGACTGATGCGGAGGACTTCGAGTTTCGTCCCAGCGGGGTAAGAAAGAGACAAAGGGATGGTGAGGGTGAAGGTGGCGCCCATCGGGTTCTCACCGAAAAGATCCATGTAGACCACAGCAGCAACTTCCTCTTCCGATCCGATGTAAGCGGGAGATCCTTCGCGGGAACTCAATCCCAGGGTGAAGGGAACATCGGATGGGACCACTCCGGATGGGACCTGGAGACTGAGTCCTCCTCCTCCATCGATGATTCCTCCTCCGGGAGAGAGGGTGGCATCGGCGACAGTCTCTAGTTTCGAAAAGGGGAGGCTGTTACTGGGCACTTGTTTCCGCAAAACCGATATCGAACCCCCGCCAATGCCGGCGGGGATCTGAAAGGTGATAGAGGTGTCCGACCAGTCCGTGAGGTTTTCTTTGGGGACGCGAGCGCCTTGGATCGAGACATCCCCCTCGGCAGAGGATTCGCCAAACCTCATTCCGGTTAGAGTGATCGAATCGCCGGATGCCCCGTAAGCGGGCGAAACCTGGTCGAGCCTCGGGGCGGAGACATTCCAGGCTTCGACCATCGTATTCAGATCGGAGACATCGACACGCCCATTCAGACTGAGATCCTCATACTGGTTTCCATCCACTCCCCAGACCTGCTGGAGGATGGTCAGATCTTCGGAACCGACATGGCCATTCCCGCTGAGATCGGGGTTGGCCACTCCGCTCACACGATCGACGGGGCCTATCTCAATACCGGTCGTGGGGGTCGCACCGGGCGTGGTGTTGGTGGGTGTCGGCGTCGACGCGTTGGCGGTTGGAGTTGGGGTTAGCAATGCGGTGGGAGTCGACGTGGAAGGTGTCGTTGGAGTGTTGGTTGGCGGTTCCTCGGTGGGGGTCGGGGTTGGTACGCCAGAGCATTCCACCGAGACCGAATAGCTGAGAGGGAGGGTGTCTCCACTTTCGAGATTATTCGCGATGACAAAATAGGAACCCGCCCCCAGTATTGCCACGATTTCGACATCCGCTCCCACTGAACTTCCCTGTTGTTCGTCAATCGAATCGAAATCAGGTTCCCCACCCTGGTTCTGGTGTAGGGCGAGGTAGCCGACAAACCCCGAAGGCGACATCCGTATAGTCACCGTGGGGTTGCCCTCGATCTCTAGGGGGATCAAATCGGCGCGAGTGCCATCCAAATAAAAATCTTCATCGTCAACACTCAGCATCCCCTGGATGTTTGCCCCACATGCGAGGGCCATCCCCCCTCCACCTTGAGTCGCCGTGGGTGTCGAGGTCGGTGTCGGTCCGGCGGCTCCGGTGACATCGAGGTTGGTGTTCATCCGCCATTCGTTGCCATCGTTGATTTCGGCCACCTCGTTTTGGCTATCGACAAAACAGATGACCCAGATCGGGTAGTTGGCGAGGTCGAGGATATCCGGGAAATTGAAATCCCATCGAACTTCGGCGGTGGCGCCGGGAGCGAGAGCGGGAACCGACATTTCCGGTGGGACTTCGGTGTCGCCGGTCACATCGAAATCCTCCTCATCGGAGAGATACAACCGCGCATGGCTCGCGCCGGCCTGAGCGGCGCCGGAGTTTTCAATCACGATCCGTAGAAAGAAAGACTCTCCCTCGGTCACCGAAAAACTGGGGAGAAAAAATCGTTGGACTCCGAGGTCGGGGAGGGGGCCTTTGGCATGGGTGGTGTGGGAAGACTGGTTCGATTCGCTCATACCAATGTCCGATTCCGCGATCGCGGGACCCAACGGTCCAGGGAAAAACAACGCACCCAGAATGAGAAAAAGAAAAGTCCTATATCCGAACTTCAAAGAGCCTAAGCGAGGCATGGAGCAGTCCTTCAATTCAGAGCAAATTGGCACATACCTTTCGGATGGTACTACAAATAGGGGGAAGATTGTGAAAGAAAACACCTAAAATATCATTTTTTTTTCACAATGAGCTTCCAGCCGATGACATCGAATCCGCCAGCGCATTGATCGAGGCAGCCACTGGCTGGGATCTGGAAAAAGTGGAGGAACTGGTGGAGGGCGGCGAGATCGGAGCGGGTGAGAAGGTGGGGTGAAGGGACCTAGATACGGTCTCTCTCGTCCGGTGGAACATCGGGGACTTTCGCCAAGACACGCTCGAATTTTTCTCGAGAACCGCGCTCTGGGAGAGGCCGAATTTCTCGACCTGATTCCGCCTGCCGGTGTCGGGCATCCTCGGTTAACCGGTGGAGATCGCCACCGAAAGAATCGACAATCTCTTCTCGGATCTTGTGCAGATCCTGAATGATTCGATCTGGGTGAGGTTCATTCGAGGCTTTCTTGTTCATCGACCATCTCCTCTGGAGTACAGAAAATTGGCATGAGATGTTCCGCCTCGTTCAAGCAGGCCGCTATCCTTGGATTTATCCGAGCATTCGCGATATGGGAACAGTTCCATGTCAACAAATAGTCTAATTGATGAAGGTTTGCGGAGCAAATGTGCACTCACCTTTGGCGGTATCCGAGGGTGAAGTGTTGGGGAAGCGCTCGAGGGGACGATGGGTTCATGACTACTGGCATTGCCAAAGGAAGGCGGCGGAATTCCGATCACATTCATTCTGACAAATGAAGAGATACCCCATTCCAAAGCCGCCAAAATTAAGAAATTGCATAAACTCTTTGATTTCAGGCGTAATGTGTGCCGGGTAAGGGCCATCCAAGTCTGCATTCATCTGCGCGAGAAAATTCATCGGCTCGTGACACCTCTGGCAGATCGGGGTTTCGTCCATTTGAAGCCACATTGGAAAGCCCCCCACTTTGGTCTCGCCATAGACCCGATAGTGAATGAATTCTTCATCTCCCAATTGCATCTTTTCTTCGAGCGGCTCCGTCATTGCCTCGCATTGGATTTGAAAGTCAGGGTAAGTTGCCTCGACATCGGGCATATAGGTCTGGTTGGATTCTCTTTGTAGAATCACCACATTGGCGCCGGAAAACGGTTCGAAAGTTCTGCACACCAGACTCCCTCTTTCGTCATATTTACCCGAGCACATGAACACGTATGCCATATGAAAGTTCTCTGAGAGTCGCTGAGGGCTTTGGAGGGGGAACTGGCCAAGAAAATCCATTTTCTGTCCGCAGTCCGTGCAAACCGGCCACTCGACTTCTTCATAAAAAACAGGTTTGCCTCCCATCTTTAGGATGGGTTCTCCGATTGGGGCCTCAGCCCTCGTAAGTTTGCAGATATGAGCAACAACCTTTTCGACTGACATGATTCGTTCGCTCCTTTTTAACTGAATCGAAATGAATCAGTCTTCCCCTCCCGCCAAAAACGCATACAAATCCGCGTCCTGGAAACCGAACTCTAACCGTACATATTTCCCCTTCAGCGAGGTCATGTCCGCGTCTTTCCAACTCACCCGGTGACGGGTCTCATCTCCCTTGAGTGGGAGGCAACTCTCGAATTCAAATCCTTCATAGGGCTCACGCCAAGCATCCGTGACCGCGACAGACAGGCTCCCACCCGCCGCGTCGCAGTTGACCACCAGCTCGCCGCCGGGCCAGAGGATGGGGCGGGTGATGACGAAGGATTCCTTTCCTCGCGTGTCGGCTTGGATGGAGACAAGTCGTTCCTTCCCGAACTTGATTAACCCCAAAGCCCCTTCGCGCTCTTGCGAGTCGTGGTAATCATCGTGCCCGGTGTAATAAAGCCACCACTCATCGCCGACCTCGATGATCCGGTCCGCGCTAAAAGTCATTCCGTCATCCCAAGAACCTTCGGGACCGAGCGGAATGATCCGGCGGTCGCCCGGCAGTCGATGCCACTCAAAACCGTTGCGGCTGTATACCAACTCGACCTCGATCGCTTGCGGTTCTTCCGCGAATTGGGAGACCAGGCCTAAATAGACTCCGCCATAAGAAAAGACCGGCATGTTATAAAATCGGCCATCGTCCTCGCCGTCGGGGATCATCACCGGGATCGGCAGGTGATCCCAAAGAGACCAGAGGTCCTTCCCCGAGATACGGGACATAAACCGGGTGTTTCCCCGGGCGGCGTTGTCTTTCGGGCGATCGAGATAGATGAGACGGTTGCGGTAGTAGATGGCGTACTCTTCGGCGATGGGGTCATAGACCACGGATTGAAAACAGTCGACTCGGTTCGGGAGCACCATCGATTGCCGCTCTTCCCAGTCGAGCCCATCCTCCGAGGTGGCGAGGAAATGCTCGTGGTCACAATAAAAGACCAAGTGTTTGTGATCCTTGAAAACCTCATCCGGGAGGCCGCCGAGATTCTTCACCGGGAGTCCGGATTGGGTTGTGCCCGACTCGATGCGTGGCATGACATGCGGGGCTTTGGCTTCGCCCTCTCCAGTCATGAGGATGTTGGTTTTCTCGATCTCTCCCCACGGTTCGAATTCGAAGAGGGGCTGGGTCCAATGGATCCCATCCTCCGATTCGGCGTAACAGGTACGGTACCCGCC
>JAJDBZ010000179.1 GCA_029261095.1 Candidatus Omnitrophota bacterium
TTGGGACAATTTCACCGTTCAATCGCAAGCCTCGAACTCAGCGATTGAAGCGCCATTCCATCCCAGTCCGTTCCCGGCTTCGGGGCTTTGCGAGGATACACCGATTCCTTTACCATTCGGAAGTGCGTTGGATGTATTCCCGATGGATCGAATATCGGACCGAGTTGGCGGGATTTCAGGAGGTTCTTTTCATGCATTCTCCGAAAACGATTGTTTGGATGATTGGATGCGTTCTGTTCATGCCGATTTCCGCCGCCGGCGTGGACAAACTCAATGTTGTTCTGGTCTCGGGTGCAAAAATCTACCAGACAGAGGTCTCCCTCCCAAAATACAAGGAGTACCTGGAAACCCATTTTCCGGTCGAGTGCACCCTCCTACACACCGAAGACAAGGAAGAACTCAAGGGTCTCGAGGCTCTTGAAGACTGTGATGTCGCCCTTTTCTATACCCGCAGGATGCAAATCGAAGGCGAGGCTTTGGATCGTGTGAAGAGTTACCTCACGAGCGGCAAACCCATTGTCGCCCTCCGGACCGCCAGTCATGGATTTCAAGGTTTTCTCGAGTTCGATAAGGAGATTCTCGGCGGCAATTACGATGGCCACTTCAAAAAGGGGATTCCTATGGAGATTCATGTAACCAACGAGGGTAAGAATCATCCTGTCCTGCAAGGGGTCGGAGAGATCGATTCCGTCTCCAGCCTCTACCGCACAGGCCCCCTTGCCGAAGATACGTCTCTCCTGATGGAGGGTCGGACACCTGATTCGACTCAGCCTTTGGTTTGGACCCGAGTGAATCAAGGGGGGCGTCTCCTTTATGCCGCGCTTGGATCGGTGCAAGATTTTGAACAGGAATCGTTTCGGAGGATGGTGACCAATGCTATCTTCTGGACAGCGGAAAGAGAGGTCCCCCGCCCCAAATGAAACCAGGATCAATCCTTTACCGAACGAGTGATGGAGTCGTATTGACCAACGCGGATAAAAGTTACCATCGGGTCGAATCCACATGGGATGCGATCTTTCAAGCCGCTTCACCCTCAACGTTCATCGCTTCTCATCTGGGACAGGAAACCGCTGCGCATCCGATATCTCCCCCTATCGACAGTCAGGAAGTTTGGGCCGCTGGGGTAACTTATTATCGGAGTCGAGATGCACGAATGGAGGAATCGGAATCCGCGGGAGGCGGCGATTTCTATGACCGCGTCTATTCCGCCGAGCGCCCCGAGATTTTTTTCAAAACCACCTCTCACCGTGTCAGGGGACATGGCGAGCCGGTGCGAATCCGTCATGATTCCAATTGGAATGTCCCAGAACCGGAACTGACTCTCGCGGTCAACTCTCATGGGAAGATTTTTGGGTACACCATCGGGAACGACATGAGTTCCCGCGAAATCGAGGGGCTGAACCCGCTTTACCTGCCACAAGCCAAAACCTACGAGGGTTGTTGCGGATTGGGTCCGGGCATTTATCTTTCAGACGACCCGCTGGGTCCCTCCACCGAAATCGATCTTCAGATCATGAGAGACGGAAAGGTTGCCTTCGAGGGAGCCACGACCTTAAATCAGATGAAACGCGACCCGGTCGAACTGGTCGAGTTTCTCTTCCGCGAAAATTCCTTCCCGAATGGTTGTTATCTCATGACCGGAACCGGGATTATTCCCGACAACGATTTCACACTCCAAATTGGCGATGAGATCCGGATTCGGATCGACCCAATCGGGACCTTAGAGAACCGGGTAGGTGAATGACTTCCGAGGACACTCGACTCCCTACTCCCGGAGCATTGTTAGAAACTCCAGCAGATCCACGAAATCCTGGGTGCTCATCCCTTTTTCGAGACCGACCGGCATGGCGGAGAGTTTTTCTTTGCGGATCTCTTGAATGTCCGATCTTGGAAGGCGGATGGTTTCGCCGTTTTGGACCCGAAGGACCACCTCGTCATTGTTCTCCTCGACTAGAAATCCATACTCTTCCTCCTCATCGCCGAGCACCACTGTCATCGGTTCGTACCCGAACGAGATCGCCGAGTTGGGGTTGAGGATGTTTTCGTAGAGTGCATCCTTGCCGAGTTTGCCTCCGATGTTTGAGAGGTCCGGACCAAACTCGGTCCCCTCACCCTTCACCTTGTGACAGACCATGCAGATCTGTTTGAACACCGCTTCTCCCTGTTTGGCGTTCCCGGTCATTCCATTCAGTTCGCCGAATGGGGGGAATGCTTCGCCCTCCGCGTTGGCGGGGAGCGGCAAGACTCTTGAGGCCTCCTCACGAATCTCGCCCCAGTTGCCGGGGACGCTGTTCAATTTGATCGCCGCTAGGTTCGTGAACTCAGAGGGAAGACGCTTCTGTTTTGCCAAAGCCAAGACATTTGCGGCGCCCCTGCGAGTCTGAAGAATTCCAGTGAGAGCAGCGCTTCGGAGAGGTGTTGGCCATGTCGTGCTGGTGACCATCGAACTCAGAAGGTTGACCGCCGCCTCGTTTTCCGAATGTCCCAATCTCCAGGCAATGTGGACCGCGCGAGTCACATCCTTGCTCTCCAGCGCGGTCATTAAAGTCGTTTGTCTCTCCTCATGAAGCAGCGGAAGAATTGCCGCCGGAACATACTGGGTGTCTTCGACCGACAGGGCGAAATCGAGGAGTTTTGGATTGAGGTCGGTCAACCCAAAGGTTTCGATCACCTGGACGAGTTGCGGAGTCCCCTCGGCCGCTTCGGCCAACCAATGTCCGAGATCCTTGGTCAGTTTTTCCTGCTTGTATGGCGAGGGTTCGAACCGGGTGACCAGATCGACACCGATTCGCCCCCATCCCGAATCTTCACCGATGTGTTTTTTGGTCTCCTTGAGGAGCTGGACCAACGCCTGGTTCTTCTGCTCTTCCGGTTGGAACTGCAGCGCGCGGAGGTAGCGAGCTGAGTTTTCATAGGAATCGCCAGTCTGTTGAAGAATTTTCACCAGATAAGAAGCGGCCTCGGAGGCGCGGGATCGCCAGGCAATGTCATGACCCGCCGCGTTGTCCCAGCCTTTCCCCTGCCGAGCGACCCAAGCCGAAAAGAATCGATCCCACTGGCCATCCGCCCCGATCCCGAGCGCTTCCAAATACCAGCGGTCTTTCCCGGTGTGGAGTGCCGCGAGTTCGGCCCAATACTCAGGCGCCTCCGCCGAATCGTTGTGCCGCAGCAGGATTGCGGCCTCCGATCGGACTCTGGGGGAATCGTCGGCCAAGACCATCTTGATGAAGGGGATCGGATCGAGTTTTTCTTCTTGGGCGATCTTCAAGCCCGCGACTCGGATATCGGGGTTCTCGTCATGGAGGGCTTCTTCGATGTAATCCCACCCACGGTTCTTGAGTCGCGCGAGAAGATGAAGCGCACGAGCTCGATAGCGCGGATTGGAATCGGCCCACAGTGCTCGAAGAGGAACCTCCGCCTTCCGTTTCATTTCGGACAAAGCGGTCCAGGCCAGATACCGTCGCGCCATGTTGGGGGACTTCAATCCTTCCACACACGATTCGGCTGAGGAGAGATCGAAGTCGGGGACCGACCAAGCCTTTCCTTTTGGGGCGACTCGATAAATGCGACCTCGAATATTGGATGGATCGTGATCGCCCATCGCGTGACCGCCCACCCCGGGGTCGTACCAATCCGACACCAGAAGCGAACCATCCGGAGCGACACAGACATCGGCCGGGCGGACCCAGGTGTCTTTCCCCTGGATGATGTTCTCGATACTCGCTTCGTATCCCGCTCCATCTGGTTCCACAGGATAAGCGCGCACCACCCTCGGACCGGCGTCGCAATGGATCATTTCGTTCTGAAATCGTTCTGGAAGAAGGTCTCCCTCGTAGACGATAAGACCGGTTGGCGACCCCCACAGAGTTTGCAGGAGGTTGGGGACAACTCCCGGATCGTTCTGGAACCAGTGACGGATCGGGATCTCCTCTTCGCGGTTGATGCGTTCGCTTCTCCAGTTCGCGCCATCGAGTTCGCCTTTGTAGCCATAGTTCCCGAAGGGCAAAACATAGTTGATCCGGACACCCTGGTTACCATCGTCATCGTTGTCCGATTGCCAGAGGTTTCCGAAGGAATCGACGGCCACTTCGTAGTTGTTCCTAAAATTCCAGGCGAGGGTTTCGAACTCGGAGCCATCCACGTTGCACCGGAAGATCATCCCCTGTTGATACGGGTTTCGAGTGGCGTTGACCTCGTTGCCGGCCATATCGACGACCGGTTTCCCATCCGCGAAGAAGAGTTGCTTTCCCTCGTTCCCCGAATTGAAATAGAACCGCCCGTCCGGTCCGAACACAAAGGAATGGACACCGTGATCGTGTTGTTCGCCGGAGATGCCCTCGAAGAGAATTTCCTTCTTGTCCGGTTTATCGTCGCCATCCTCGTCGGTGAAGATGAAGACATGGGGAGAGCGCGAGACGATCAACTTGTTCCCGATCACACAGAGCCCGAGAGCGTTGTCGATGTCCTTCCCCTGATAATAGGTCTTTTCGGAATCGACTTTCCCATCGCCGTCGGTGTCTTCGAGGATAACGATCCGGTCTCCCTCAGGGACCATGTCGCTGTACCGCCGATAGTTCAGTCCCTCCGCCGCCCAGACCCGACCTTTGGAATCGATGTCGATGACCGCGGGATTTCTGACCATCGGTTCGGAAGCGAAAAGAGTCACCTCCAGATCGCCGGGGATCTCGAGATTATGGATCGATTCGATAGGAGGGAGTGGACCTGTGACATCTTCGGCGAGTGATGAGGCCGATAACCCCGCTAAAACCAGGATCGAAATGAATAGATGAAGATTTCCACAGCGATGATGGGGAGAACGCATTTCCACAATCCTTTCAAGACAAGATTGATTCGATTCAAGGATAAAGTTAATAACGAAAAGGGAGTCTAGGCCAGAACAGGGTCTCCGGGAAAGACCGAAAAACCAGGAATCGGAAATGCTTTTCTCAATATTCCATCTAAAGTCCGCGATTTCTTCGTTTCCTTCTGGTCACATTGACAAGCGGAGTGTCGAGAAGATTCACTCGCATGACCAATTGATCTAGTCTCCCCTAAACCATGAATCATAGAATGGAGATCTCCCATCATGCGGACACATCGGATTCCTTTTTTGATACTTCTCTTTTTATTTCTCCCGGTGCAGGGGGCAATGACCCGTAGTATCGAACACAACATCGTCTACCTGGAAGAGGGCCGATTTGCGGGTTGGCCCGCTAACCAAGGGATATGGTCTTGGGGGGATGAGATTGTGGTTGGTTTTACACTTGGCTATTACCAGAAAGATCCCGAGGGTGGACACGCCATTCATCCCGATAAATCTAAAACCCTCCGACAGGCTCGCAGCCTCGATGGCGGAGAAACTTGGAGCATCGAGGTTCCCTCGTACCTGAACGAAGACGGGAAGGAATCCGACCTTGTCGACCTCAAGGAAAGAATCGATTTCTCGAACCCCGATCTTGCCATGAAGTTTCGGACAAACAGATTCTATTATTCCCCCGACCGCTGCAAGACTTGGAATGGACCTTTTAATTTACCCGACTTTGGGCGCGAAAAGTTGTTGGCGAGAACCGATTACATCGTTGAAGGGAAAGACCGACTGACCGCTTTCATTGCCGCCTCGAAGGAAGAGACAGATGATGAGGGGCAACCCCTTTGTATCCGCTCCACCGATGGTGGATTGACCTGGGATCTAGTGGGTTGGATCGGCCCTCAACCCCCTCTCGGGTATGGGTACTCGATTATGCCATCCACAATCCTTCTCAAAAGCGGCGCTTACCTTTCCATCATTCGGCGCGCTGGAGTCTTCGATGGCGAAAGCCGTCGGTGGATCGAAGGCTACCTTTCACCCGACAAGGGAGTCTCTTGGTACCTGCTTCAGGAACCGAACATCGAGAACTATGGCAATCCCGCAAGTATGATCCGTCTCGATGATGGGCGGATTGCCCTCACCTATGGCTACCGGAGGTCGCCCCAGGGAATTCGCGCGGTTATTTCAGACGACGAGGGACAGAGTTGGGGAAGAGAGATCGTTCTTCGCCATGATGCCGCCAATTGGGACATCGGCTACCCAAGGACAGTACAGAGAAAAGATGGAAAATGTGTTACCGTTTACTACTACCACCACCCAGATCAGCCCGAACGATTCATCGGAGCTACGATTTGGGATCCGGCGCGGGAAGAGGATTAGGAGGACTTCGGTTTCGTGTGAGTAGGAGCGGTTTTCGATCCGTCGCGGCTTCTCCACACCACATTCAGCCTCTAAGTCACCAAGCTCCCACGCGCAATAATCAGCTTGCCCGAACGAATCATTTCGATGATCCCGAACTTGCCCAGCATCTCCTCCATCGCATCGAGTTTTGGGCTATCGCCAGTCACTTCGATCGTCAAACTCTCGTCTGAAATATCTACCGTCTTGGCACGGAAGACATCAACGATCTGAAGAAGCTCAGTTCGATTCGCAACAGTTGCGGTCACTTTAAAGAGTGCGAGTTCTCTTTCCACAGTCTCGCCACCAACATGCTCCGCCGCTCGGACCACATCCACCAGTTTGTTGAGCTGTTTGATGATTTGGTCGAGAACCGCTGGGTCGCCCAACGAGACAATCGTCATTCGCGAGAAACCTTCCTTGTGCGATGCACTAACCACTAGCGAATCGATGTTGTATCCCCGACGCGCGAAGACCTGGGCGATCCGAGAGAGGACTCCCGGACGGTTGTGGACGAACACACTGATGGTGTGACTCGGTAGGGTCGCAGTTTCTGTTCCGTTAGATTCGTTCATTTCTTGTGTCCCTCTCGATCTCGGGCGCTTCGTTTTTCCGCTGCGCGGAAGTCAACTCGATTGTTCCTGAGTGGACCGGCTTAGGTGCTACCAGTCGGTTTGGCCATTTTCTCTTTCGGTTTCTCAACAAGCATTTCAGACACAGCCGCACCTGCGGGTATCATCGGAAAGACGTTGTCTTCTTTGCCAGTCACCGCTTCGACAATACAGGGGCCATCGTTGTATTCGATGGCAGCCTTGAGGATCCGTTTCACATCGCCGCCTCGTTTGATCCGAAAGCCTTTCGCCCCGTAACTCTCGGCCAACTTCACGAAATCCGGATTCCCGAACAGGTCCACGCCCGAATAACGGTTATCGAAGAAGAGCTCTTGCCATTGGCGCACCATTCCCAAATAGGAGTTATTGATGATCAGAATCTTGACTGGGAGCTTATGGATCACAGCGGTTGCCAGTTCGTACAGAGTCATCTGAAAACCGCCATCTCCCACCACCGCCCAGACCTGATCCTTTGGCCGGCCAAATTGCGCACCGATCGCGGATGGGAATCCATAACCCATTGTCCCGGCTCCTCCACTGGAAAGCCATTGATAATCGAAGTCGGTTTTGTAAAACTGGGCCGCCCACATCTGGTGTTGGCCGACATCGGTGGTGACCACAGCCTTGCCATCGGTCAATTTGTAGAGCTCGTCGAGAACATGCTGAGCAGTCAACGGCCCTTTTTTCGGGTATTTGAGTGGAAATTTCTTTTTCCATCCTTCGATTCGCGCCAGCCAATCCTCGGTATCCAGTCTTTGGACATGTTTGGTCAGCTCTTCGATGATGGGTTTGGCGTCTCCAACCAGACAGACATCCGGTTGGACTATCTTTCCAAACTCGGCACGGTCGATATCGACATGAATCTTTTTCGCGTCAGGACAAAACTCGCTGAGTTTGCCAGTGATACGGTCGTCCCATCTCCCGCCGATACACATGATCAAATCGCAATCCACAACCGACTTGTTGGCGTAAGCAGTCCCGTGCATCCCCATCATCCCGACAGACAAGCGATGCGACTCAGGGAAGCCACCTTTGCCGAGCAGAGTATTGGTCACCGGAGCGCGAAGTTTTTCAACAAATTTTTTGACCGCCTCAGCCGCTTTGGAAATCACCACTCCATGTCCCACATAGATCAGCGGTCGTTTCGATTGAGACAACATCTCTGCCGCTTCGTAAATGCTTGCCATGTCGCACATCCCCGGCAAATCGTATCCAGGTAGCTCCAAGGTTTCGGGAAATCCAACAGTGCACTCAGCCGATGCGATGTCCTTTGGGATATCGACCAAGACCGGTCCGGGGCGTCCTGTTTTCGCAATATGAAACGCCTCTTTCATTACCCGCGGGATATCGTTTGTGTCTTTCACCAGATAGGAATGCTTGACCACAGGAATGGTGATGCCAAACACATCCGCCTCTTGAAACGCATCCTTACCAAGCATTGGGCTAATGGTCTGGCCCGAGATGACTACCATCGGAACGGAATCCATGTGGGCCGTAAGGAGGCCAGTCACGGTATTGGTCGCTCCGGGACCGCTGGTGACCAGCGCAACCCCAGGTTTCCCGGTCACTCGAGCATACCCGTCGGCCATGTGAGTGGCCCCTTGCTCGTGACGGGTCAGGATCAATTTAATCTTCGAATCCAGGATCGAATCGTAGATCGGCATGACCGCCCCTCCGGGTATCCCGAAAACATAGTCGACACCCTCTCGTCTCAACCCTTCGATAACAGCGTCCGAACCGAGCATGATTCTTTGTCCTTCTTTCTGAATTGGGCCCTAAATAATAGAAAAACAGCCCCATCCGGTTAGTACCAGGGCTGTTCTGTCGCCAAATCGTACAAACGGCGGGGCAACAAGGAAAGTTTAGGATGAAAATGCCAGTATTGTCAATGGTCTTCCCAAGCAATGGTCAAAATAGGGTTCACAATCCAGGTTTAAGTCGATCTACGGAGCAGTAGTGTCTAAAATAAGATCCATTACGTGGACTTATGAATAAACGTTTCTCACTTGCATGCAATATGGCGCTAAAATTCGTCATAGAGGATGCTGTAACATCTGATATCGGTAAACTAATCCCACTTTTTGACATGCTCTCTGAGAGTCCCCTCGTAAATCATGCCGATTTTGTCCATAACACGTCCTGAAGCTGCATTATGTTTCATGAAATGGGAGTGTATCTTGTGCAAATCAAGGTTTTTGAATCCATGCCTCAGAACTAAGCGGGCTGATTCGGTGCAATATCCATTTCCCCAATAGGGTTTTCCGATCCAGTAACCCATCTCAGCATTTGCGTGTTTTTTGTCGATCCCTAGGCCGATTGACCCGATCAACAGAGTCTCCTTCTTTTCCACTATGGCAAAGATCGCAGATTTTCCCCTTAAGATTTGCTTTCCCACCGCCTTGATGACCCCAATCGCATCCTCTTCCCTATATGGATTGGGAATTCGCAAGGTGGTTGCCGCTACTTCACGATCTCCGGCCAGGATCCTCACGCGCGGAGCATCCGAAGGGGTGAAAGGGCGTAAAATGAGCGTTCGGATTCGAGATTAGGCAGTTTACCGCAGGTCATTCCTCCTGCTCCTTCAACATAATGGGATTCCTCCCTATATTCTCCCTTTGCGCTATACATTAAACCCATCGCTTCTAACCGAAAGGACATAACCGTGACCGACCGACTGAATTGGGGAATCCTCGCCACTGGAAACATCGCACACACCTTCGCGAAGGGGGTCCAGGAAAGCGAAACCGGAACCCTGATTGCTGTCGGAAGCCGGAGCCAAGAGTCCGCCGATAAGTTCGCGGATGAGTTCGGAATCGAAAGGCGCCATCCGACCTACCAGGATCTTCTCG
>JAJDBZ010000180.1 GCA_029261095.1 Candidatus Omnitrophota bacterium
TACCGCTACGAAAAGTCGGGCGAACTATCTGGAATGACCCGCGTGCGGGGATTCACTCAGGATGATGCTCACATTTTCGTGGCCCCCGAGCAGCTCGAAGAAGAACTCGAAAAAACAGTCGAACTCGTCCTCTTCGTCCTACGCAGTCTGGAGTTCACCGATTATCGGGTCCGCTTCGGGAAGCGCGATCCGGAAAGCGACAAGTATGGTGGCGATCCCGAATTATGGACTCAGGCTGAGGAGAATATCCGCAATGTCCTGACGAAAATGGAGATGGATTTTACCGAAGAACCCGGAGAAGCTGCGTTCTACGGTCCCAAAATCGATTTCGTTGTTCGCGATTGCCTCCAAAGGGAGTGGCAATTGGGAACCGTTCAGGTAGACTACGTGCTTCCGGAGAGATTTGATTTATCCTACACCGGATCCGACGGCGAACCCCACCGACCGATCATGATTCATCGAGCGCCATTTGGATCGTTTGAGCGGTTTGTGGGCATTCTGATTGAACATTTCGCGGGTAACTTTCCTGCTTGGTTGGCCCCAGTTCAGGCCCGAGTCCTGCCTGTGGTCGATGAGGTTCTCCCCTATGCCGAAGAGGTCTATACTCGCCTCAAAGATATCGGAATTCGGGCCGAATTGGACCGTCGGAACGAGAAGATCGGGTATAAAATTCGGACTTCAGAGGTCGACAAGGTCCCGTTCATGCTGATTGTGGGAAAACGCGAGGCCGAAGACCGGGCAGTGTCATTGCGGGTGAAATCCCAAGGAGATCTCGGATCGATACCTCTCGAGGAGACACTTGATCGATTGGCATCCGAGACCTCGATTCCTAAAGAATCGAAGTAATTCCCCGAATAGGCTTAAAAACTCGGAATTTTTCTGAGATTATACGAATATCAAAACTACACGATGGGGGTTTTAAGGAGCTCTGAGACGTTCAAGAGTTGTAAGTGGGCGCGTACCGCAGCCGAAAGATCGGATTAACCGCGCGATCCGCGAAAAAGAAGTCCGCTTAATCGATGAAAGCGGCGATCATGTCGGGGTGGTTTCTATCCAGGACGCTCTCAAGCGTGCGGAAGAAGCCGGTTTGGACTTGGTTGAGGTCTCTTCCGCCTCTAGGCCGTTCGTATGCCGGGTCATGGATTACGGTATCTTCAAGTAAGAACAGGCAAAGAAGCAGAAGGAAGCCAAGAAAAAACAACACACGACTGAACTGAAGGAAGTCAAACTTCGTCCGCGGATCAGCGGTCACGATTATGACTTTAAACTTCGGAACGCCCGGAAATTCATTTTGGCGGGGGATAAGGTAAAGTTTGTGGTGATGTTCCGAGGACGGGAAAGAAGCCACACAGAATTCGGATATGAACTTCTTGACAAAGTTCAAGAAGATTTGAAAGACCTTGTCAAACTCGATTCCCGGCCTTCGGCTGAGGGGCGCAACTTGATTATGGTGCTTGCCCCAGATGCTGCGGGAATCAAGGTGGAGAAGGCACGGCTTGAAAAAGAGCGTGTAAGATTGGAACAAGAAGAACTGGCCGAGAAGAAGGATGAGGATCAGCCCGCAGCGGAAGCTGAAGAAACGGTGGAACCGGAACCTCAGGACCAGCCTGAAACCGAAGCAGAAGAAAAGGCAGTAGATTTGGGAAAAGAATAAACGCGGTGAGAAGGACCGAGGAACCGATGGCCCTTTGCCGTATCGAAATAACCGAGTGATATATTAGGAGTGATAGTTCAATGCCAAAAATGAAAACGCGGCGGGGAGCGGCCAAGAGGTTTAAGCTCACCAAATCGGGAAAGATTAAAAGGCATAAAGCCTTTACAAGCCACATCCTGACCAAGAAATCGACCAAACGGAAACGCGGCCTGCGTCAAGCGACGTTTGTGTGCAAAGCCGATGAGGGTCGTGTGAAAAAGATGTTGGCCATCTAACGCCGACGAAAAAGTATTCGATTAACCGAAAGAAGGTCATAGCAAAATGCCAAGAGCAACTAATAATCCTGCCTCCCGCAGGAGAAGAAAAAAAGTCCTGAAACTGGCAAAAGGCTTTCGCGGGGGACGCAAGAACCTTTATCGTCCCGCGCACGGCGCAGTTTGGAAGGCCCTCTCCTACGCCTACCGTGACCGCCGCAGAAGAAAACGCGAATTCCGCGCGCTTTGGATCGCCCGTATCGGAGCTGCGGCACGTCTCAATGAATTGAGTTATAGCCAGCTCATTTATGGTCTGAGCAAAGCGGGTATCGAGATCGACCGGAAAGCATTGGCCGATTTGGCCATCGCAGACGCTACGGGATTCTCGAAAATAGTCGACCAAGCCAAATCCGCTTTGGCCGCCTAAGGAGCGAACCGAGACGAACCCGATGCCGACAGGGAATTCATCGCTGATCGAAAACCTGGAAGACCTCCGCAAGGAGGTCTTTTCCGCTCTAGAGGGGGCGGGAGATCTCCGCGCCCTGGAGGAAGTTCGCGTTCGGTACCTGGGGAAGAAGGGTGGGATCAAGTCCCTTCAGAAGGGTCTTGGATCGCTCACTCCCGAAGAACGTCCAAAGGCGGGCGCTCAGGTCAATCAACTTCACGACGAAGTGGAGAGTGCGCTCGAAACCAAGAAAGTCACCCTTGAGGCGGATGCTCTCGATGAACGCCTCAAGCAAGAGGAAATCGACATCTCTCTCCCCGGACGGGGGGACCGTCCCGGGACTCCCCACCCGATCAGCATCCTGATCGATGAAATCTCCACCATCTTCGCTCGCATGGGCTACGACATTTACGCTCACCGCGAAATCGAAACCGATTACTACAATTTTGAGGCGCTCAACTTCCCCGCCGACCACCCCGCGCGCGATATGCAGGACACTTTTTTTGTGGGCGATGGACTCCTTCTAAGGTCTCACACCTCGAATGCCCAAATCCACTACATGGAGCACAAGAAGCCTCCATTCAAGATGATCACCCCGGGACGCTGCTACCGTTGCGACACCCAAGATGCTACCCACCTCCCCCTTTTCCACCAGGTGGAGGGACTCGTTGTCGCCAAAGATATCTCGATGGGGCATCTCAAATGGACCCTCGAGACTTTTCTTCGTGAACTGTTCGGCCCCAAGACCGAGATCCGGATGCGCCCCAGTTTCTTCCCTTTCACCGAACCGAGCGCCGAAGTCGATGTCTGGTTCGAAGGCAAGGATGGGGAAGGGAAGTGGCTCGAGATGCTCGGCGCCGGACTGGTCGATCCGAACGTTCTTCTCTCCTGCCAAATCGACCCCGAGGAATGGTCTGGCTTCGCTTTCGGAGTCGGAGTCGAACGCCTCGCCATGGTCCGCTACGGCATCAAAGACATCCGCATGTTCTATGAGAACGATGTGAGGGTGCTCCGACAGTTCGAGGGGCAGAGGCAGACTTGGCGGCGGTAGGTGGATTTGTTCACTCCCACTCGCAGTTTTCTTTATGTCATCCCGAGCATGCAGCAGGGTAACCGCCGATGAGAATTGGGAAACTTGATTTTCTCCGAATGCTTTAGTCCGTGTCATTTCGACCGATAGGGAGAAATCTGATTGGAGCAACACACTCCAACAACTTCCAACCATCTCAATCGATCACAATCTGTTTCAACAGACTTCGC
>JAJDBZ010000019.1 GCA_029261095.1 Candidatus Omnitrophota bacterium
ATAGTGTAACCATGGACGACCAAAAGGAAGAGATCCCACTTTTGCTATTTCCGAAAATTGGTCTCTTTCTCGATCATTCGCCTCAAAGGAAGGGTGCCTTCCTCAACTCACGCTTCTATTGACGAAGGAAATCCAGCCGATCTTGCAACGCTTCCCCGACTTGGTAATGTTTGATGCATAAATTGGGCGAGAAAGAAAATGGGGGAAGAGATGGATCTACTGAATCGAATTAGACACAAAGCCAAACTGATTCTTGGTGCAAATGCACAAGAGCCGGTTTCGCTCGACCCTGATCCTCTCGATCCCACCCTCGAGTCGCTTGAGATTCTTGGAGGCGTCCGTGACCTACAACGGTACTGTTGCGAACTGGCCCTCGAAAAACATCCGGAACTAGATTGGGCCGAATTTGGTGTTTCTCGAGGAAACGGTGCTAAACATTTTCTCGAATACCTTCCAAAGAATAATCGCATTTATTTGTTTGATTCCTGGGAAGGGTTGCCTGAGGCCTGGGAGAACCACAAAGAGGGACAATACCGGGCACCCGTCCCAGATTTTAAAGATGGGCGTGCGAATCTGATAAAGGGACTCTTCGAGGATACCATCGAAACCTGGGTGAAAACTCAAAAGCAGCCGCTCGGCTTTATCCACATGGACGCAGATCTCTATTCAAGCACCATCCTTACCTTAAATCATTTAGACCCCCTCATTGTTCCTGGGACTGTTGTTCTCTTTGATGAATACTACAACTATTCTGGATGGATCAATCATGAACACAGAGCCTTCATGGAGTATGTGGAGAATCACAACAGAGAATTTCGATATATTGGGAAGAATGATAAATTCGCCGCCTTCCCCGGCCGAGACGACCAGAAGACCAGCAAGTTTGTTCGTGTCGCGGTTGAAATGCTAAGGTAGCGGGCTCAGTTTGCTGCGCCGTTCCTTTACATCACCTCTGAACCGTTTAAGAATCTTCCCCCATGACTGACCAACCCCCTCGCTCTCAGGGCTTTAATGTGATGCTCACTCTCGCCTCTTTTGTTGTGGTTGTGGC
Organism: Candidatus Omnitrophota bacterium; assembly: GCA_029261095.1. Taxonomy (GTDB): domain Bacteria; phylum Hinthialibacterota; class Hinthialibacteria; order OLB16; family OLB16; genus JACKFH01. Next base: position 1,052 of record JAJDBZ010000019.1, read on the forward strand.
GGGGATGAAGGCGGCTGCGGCGATCTTGATTCCATTCCTGTTATCCGTTTTTATCGCCATCGTCAGCGGTCCGGCTTTGTTCGGGCTGAAGAAAATTGGCGTCCCGACCCTGCTCGCCCTGTTGATCGTCATCCTCGTTGTCATTCTTGTGGGCATCTTAGTCATCGCTTTGGTCGGAAACTCGATCACTGATTTCTCCACTGCGATGCCCGAATACCAGAAACGCCTCCAGGGTGAAGGCGCGGACATCCTGATGTGGTTGAATGAGAATTGGTTGAGTCGTTTTGACATTGAAATCCCTATCCACGAACCGCAAACGGAAGGAACGGGGACCCAATCCACGTCCGCCGATCCCTTCCAAACTGGGGAGTCTCATGCCGGATCTCAAGTGGCGGGATCTTCAGAGGCGACGAAGAATCCCTTCGATGCCGGATTCATCATGCGGATGGTTGGCGGGGTCCTTTCCAGTCTCGGGTCGGTATTGGCAAACGCTTTCTTGATCCTTCTCACCGTGGTCTTCATCCTCCTGGAGGCCTCGAGCTTCCCGCGCAAACTCCGTGCGATTTTTAAAAACCCCGACAAATCTCTGGCCCAATTCGATGAGTTCATTGAGAGTGTCCAAAAATACATGGCTCTCAAAACTTTAATCAGCGCAGCCACCGGAGTCGCCATCAGCGTAGGACTCATGATCATCGGGGTTGATTATGCCTTCCTGTGGGGCCTTCTCGCCTTCTTTTTCAACTACGTTCCCAATATCGGTTCCATCATTGCGGCGGTCCCGCCCGTCCTTCTTGCTTTCATTCAACTGGGCACTCGCGAAGCCATCGCAGCGGCCATCCTTTTTCTTGCGGTCAACCTGATCGTTGGAAATGTCATCGAACCGCGAGTGATGGGGAAGGGAGTCGGGCTCTCGACTCTGGTGGTCTTCATTTCCCTCGTCTTCTGGGGTTGGGTTTTGGGACCGGTGGGAATGCTGCTTTCGGTCCCACTCACCATGACTGTCAAAATCGCGCTCGGCTCCAGCGAGAGCACCAAATGGCTGGCCGTTCTGCTCGATTCGGATGCAAGTGAGGAACAACTCGCCGAAATCGAACCGGTGGAGGTTTAGCCGCTAGCGGGCGCCTCACTTGTTTAAACCGAAGGTGATCGGAATCAGTCCAATACAAGTTCCACAGCGACTTCATAATCGACCTGAGAATCCAGGTAATAAATCTCCGCCCAAAAATCGACTCCCGATTCAACATCGAACTCGTATTCCTGGGTGGTCCCTCCGAATGAGTCCTCGACTTCAAGCGCGCCTGGCCGAGGAGATTGACGGTAAATCCGAATACCGCCAGTGCCCCCATCCGTAGACCGGACGCTGATTCTCAGCCGAAAATCAACCAAGAGGGGAGGAACGCGGTATCCGTCGCCGACATCGGAATCGTCAGGGAGAGAGCCATTATGACAGGTTCCGATATCGATTCGACCCGTGATTCCCGGTTCGGTCGCGCCAAACTCGATGTAATCCTCCTCTTCGTCCAAACAATCTCCGCTCCCAACCTCTTCCTGGACCAGACTCTCGACCCGGCTGTAGTTCAGACACTTTCGGATTCCCATGAACTCCCAGCAAAGACGCGCTAATACAAGGCCCTCGTCATTGAACCAGAGACTCCATTCGGCGTGGGCCTCGAATCCACCCGCGAACCCGAGCAACCCTTCGCCGGAGACAAGGAACAGGTCACTATCCGGCGTTGGCCCTTTCGCTGGTGAGAACCTCGAGGAATCGACCCACTTGAAAGGTTCTTGGTTCCCCTGATTTAGTAAGATATTCCAACCCCCATATCCTCCGATCACCACATCGTTTCGAGAATCGCCATTCAGGTCTCCGATCGCGATATCCCTGGGGTATTCCTGAATCGAGAGTAGATCCTCTCCTTGCACTCCCCCGAAGGGGTTGTCCGGACTCCCGCTGTGGATGTAATAACGCCCGATCTCATGATCTGGGCGATGGGTATCAAGATATGGATTTCGTGGCCGATTCGCGACAATCACGTCGGGAAGGTTGTCGCCACTGATATCTCCAACCGCGATGGCGCGGGTGAAATCGGAGTCATCGGAGATCGACATCGGCATCGCTCCTTCGAATGGATCGGATGTGCTCCCGAGGTTTCCAGTGTTCAAGAAGTAAACGTTCGTATCGGGACTGCCCGTGAGAAAAGTATTCCCTCTCGAATACCCATACACGATATCCGCGAAACCATCCTGGTTCAGATCGTCCAGCACCTGAGAGTTCTTGAAATGGTGATCCGCCCCAAAGGCTAATGGGGATGTTGATGAGGGGAAATCGGTTGTTCCATTATTGAAATAGATCTGATTCGATTCCTGGGGCTGATTCCCAATGTAGATGTCATTCAAGGTATCG
>JAJDBZ010000181.1 GCA_029261095.1 Candidatus Omnitrophota bacterium
CGAGACCATCGGGTTCCAGAAAGATCTGGTGGCGAGGTTTATCGGTAAACCGTTTGACCTTGTCCTCGATGGAGGGGCAGTATCTCGGCCCCACACCCTGAATCTCTCCTGAAAAGAGGGGAGATCGGTGAAGGTTCTCTCCGATCACTCGATGGGTCTCATTGTTGGTATAGGTGATATGACAGGGGAGTCCTTCTTCGACCAGGGGCCGGTATCCCTCGCTCTGCCAATGAGAAAACTTGTAGGTCAAGGGTTCGCTGGGTTGCTCTTCCAGAATCTCCCAGTTGATGGTTTCCCGATGAAGGCGTGGGGGGGTGCCGGTTTTCAGTCTTCCCAGCCGCAGACCGATTTGCGAGATGGAATCCGAAAGGTGCTCCGCGGAATGGTCTCCCACTCGCCCGCCGGTCGACTTTCTTTCCCCTTCATGCATCAACCCCTTGAGAAAGGTGCCGGTGGTGAGGATTGCAGCCTGGCAACTGTATTCGAAACCATCCTTGAGCCCGATACCGGCGACTCGGTATCCTGAACCCGCGTCGGGATTCTTCTCGAGCCTGAGATGTTCGACTTCGCCTTCGACGACTGTGAGCCCAGGTGTGGAGTTGGCAATCTCGGCGGCAAATTGCGCATAGTGCGCCCGGTCGGCCTGAGCGCGTGGGCTTTGAACGGCGGGTCCTTTCGAACGGTTCAACATCCGAAAATGAATCATGGCCCGATCGATCAGAAGCCCCATGGCCCCGCCTAGGGCGTCGACCTCTCGGGCAAGCTGTCCCTTAGCCACTCCGCCGATGGCGGGGTTGCAGGACATGGCGGCAATCTTTGTCTTGTCGAAAGTGAACAGACCGACCTCGAGGCCCATCCGCGCACCGGCAAGGGCTGCTTCCAGGCCGGCATGTCCGGCGCCGACAACAATAATGTCAAAGTGATGGTTTGGCATGATTAGGAAATGGGCTCAGGGTTCGTCCGGCTGCCCGGTCGCAACTTCTTATTGTACAGAATCGACCGCCTTTGCAAGCCTTTTGGCCATATCATCGCCGGAGATACCGGAAAGTTTCAGTTCCCGCTCCCCGCCTAATACGATCGAGGTGACAAAATCTCCGTACCGACGGATGTTAGGGATGTAGAGGCTGCTGAGAAAGGCCTGATCATCGGTAAAATCGAAACCGGAGAGGTCGGCGACAGTCGATCGACTTCCATCCGCGAGGCCATGGGCGAAAAGGATCCAGGGTCCAGCTCCCTCGATGCCGACAAGAGTCGCAGGATCGTCGAACCGTTTCCTCAAGTAGGTTTCTCCCAACAAGATGTCCTGGACCCGTGAGGATGTGCCAGTCAAATTGTAGGTTTCAAACAGAGAGACACCTTTTGCTCGAGTTGTCGAGGAAGCATCTTTCAGGAATTCACCGGTGGCCAGGCAATCGATGGACAAGACCGGGCTTCCAGCCTTCAGATAGTGTTCGAGGCTGGCCGATAGAGTTTCGGAGGCACCGACAAGCGCTTCCTTCCCCTGACCATGTACCAACAAGGTCGGAGAGGATTGAACCCCGGTGGTCGAGTCGGGAAGCCAGAGATTCGCGGGAACCACCTGCCCGGTCGCGGGGTTGGTGAGGAGGAATTTCTCGACCGGATATCCAGCGAATTGGACCTCGGTCTTATTTTTGACTTTTATATCCCCAGGGTTGGGTTCCGATACGGCCAGGGTGACCCGATAAGAGACGCCGTAGGTTTCTTCAAACTTCTCCTTGTCCTCATTCAGAGTTTTCCAGAGTTGACCCTCGAATCGTTGGCGGAGACTCGCAAAGAGTGGTTCCGCTTCCAGGACATCGCTCGGTTTGTCGCGACGACTGAAGACTTTCAGGTCTCCGGTCGCATCGATGACGAAATCGGGGTCTTCGACGAAATCCTGGGGAGGGCGAGTCGGGTAGAAGAACCTGCGGAAATGGTCATAGACCACATTACGCGAGGCCATGTTGTAGTTGTGGCCGGCGTCCTCCTGGTGTTCCTCGACTCGTTGGGGAACTCCATAGAGCCAGTAGACACTTCGGACCGCCGGAAATTCTTTCTGAGGAGTTTTTTTCGTCCAGTCTCCGGAGGCAGAGACCATCATCAGCGGGCGCGGCGCCATCATCGCGCCGATTTCCATGTTGTTGGTGTCCAGTCTCAGACCGGGACCATTCTCGCAATGACACCCACCTTGCATGGTGCTCGAGATCATGTTCACCGGGGCGGCGACTTTCACACGGTCTTCGATCCCGCACAGGAGAAAGGTCTGGGTGCCTCCCCCCGAAGCGCCGGTGCATCCGATCTTCTCCGGATCGACATCTTCGAGGCTTTGGAGAAAGTCGAGGGAACGAAGGCTTGCGAGAGTCTGAAGACCGACAGAAGAAATTCCCCAGAGTTCTTCGCGTTTCCCGCCCACATTGTGAGGCAGTAACTCGCGGTTGTCGGCGTACCCCACCATGTCATAGGCGAAGCAGACATAACCCTGCTTGGCGAAGGAGATAGCGCGGCGGGGAACCGAGGCGCGATCGGAGTCCTCGAGTCTTCCCTCGCCCCAATGACCATGGGGGCAGAGGATGCCGGGATACTTTTTGATTTCCGCCCCAGTTTGGATGGGACGGTAAAGGTTTCCTGTCGCGTAATATCCGGGATAGGTCCTGAGGAGGACTTTTTCCACTGTGTAATCGGGGTGAACTTTTTTCTCATAGACCTCGACATGGAGATCGCCGATTTCTGGAAATGGGAGAAGGCCGGTCGAGACAAGGATTTTCGTTTTGAGTTGCTGGCGGCGCTCTTCCCATTCGCCGACAGAATTCGGGGCTCGGAAATCCTGGTCGGTCTTCAGGGTCTTGATGCGGGTGACCCTCCGATCTTCGCTTTTGGCGCCTTCCGGGAGAACATTGAGAACTCCAGCGTGGGACGCACCGCGTTCCTGTGCCCAGAAGAGGGACAAGAAGAGGAAACATCCGGCCATTAAGACTGCCGGTGGAAGAGTCGTTCGAGCGAATAATTGACAGATGGCTGTGGTCATGAGAGACAAAACCCTCCAGAGAGTTGATTTCAGGCATTTTGCAGCATCGCCTTCAAACGTCTAGACTCCCATAGAGAGCCCGCTGATTTGGGAGAATGAACGATGAAAAAGAAAAAACACCCCATCCAGAAGATCCGAAAACCGATGCCCCC
>JAJDBZ010000182.1 GCA_029261095.1 Candidatus Omnitrophota bacterium
AAACAGATGGTTCTCAATTGCGACGCTTTAGGCGGCGCCATCCGAGTGCAGCTCCGCGATAACCATGGCGAAGTCATCCCAGGCTTTTCATTTGCCGAATCCATACCTCTCAAATCCGACGGATTGAACGAGACGGTGAACTGGAATTCGGAGATTTTTAAGGAATCCAGCGACCTCTCCAACTTGGAAGCTGAGACCTTTCAAATCGAGTTCGATTTGGAGAATGCCAGCCTCTTTGGCTTCGATGTGACCCGAGGAAAAGGGAAAGAGGGACCTTGAGCACTGATTCCCACCTCTCAGTGGAGTCAGTTTTTCCGAAGGGTGGGGGTTACGAATAGTGCGCGGATTCCTGTTTAAGGAGGGTTCCTTGGTCCGATCTGTCCTAAGAACCTCGACTGGGAAAACATTTTCCCTCACGGTTCAGTTCGAGGCAAGGAACCTCAGCCCTCCCAACACATCATGAGGGAGAGTAATCGGGGTCCGATGACTCCGAAACCCGTTTAACTTAGAGAGGACATCTTTAGGAAAGATCCCTCAAATTTTCCCAGCCAAGCGCTTTTTCCGTGCTTCTTCTCTTCCGGTCAACCCCTTCTTGAGGAAAAAAACTTGCAAAAAAGCGAAAATAATGCTTGACAGACAAGCTTCGAATGCTAACCTCGCGTTAACGTAATGTAAACGTTTGCAATGAAAAGAAATCGTTTTCTGGATCTGTGGAGGCCCTGGATCATGGTTTCTTTGTTTCTGAAGGACGTTTTTTGAGTTGATTTGGGGCTTTTTCAAGACTGCGGTTGCGCTTGGACTTTAAGCCCATGAAGGACCCCAGGATCTCATTCTCCGAGAAACCCGCGGTCTATTGATGAATGGTGAGGAGGTGACCTTATCCCGATTCCAACCTGAAACGATTTTATTGTTGGCCTGAGAAATCCATCACGCTTGGCGGATAGATTTCTCTCAGGCGCGGTCCTGCCCTCGCAAAACTTGCGATCGGATATCCATTTATAAGAAGGACCGCTCAAGATGAATCCCTGATGGAGCTCTAGTAAGATGAAAAATTTATTTGTTTTAAGGCTTTTCTCGATTGCGTTGCTCAGTTCACTTGGATTATCGGCTGACGCCGCAACTGTCACAGTAAATCCAGCCGGAGGCGGAGACTATACCAAGGTGCGTGACGCTATTGGCGACTATGGCACCTGGGCCAACAGTACCGGCGACACCATCGAGTTAGTTGATGGCGTTCACTTGGTGGCCGAAGCGGACGGTAACGACACCATTCCACCACTGAATGGCGGAGCCACTGATACCCTGACGATTACAGGCGCCTCTGGCGCTTCACCGATTATTGCCATGGATCCAGCCGATCCCCCCGGTCGGATTTTCTTCGTTCGCCGTACTGGGACCTATATCATTGAGGGGATCACCTTCATCGGCGCGGATGGCGTTGTCCAGGATGATTCCACGGGAGTGAATCGGTCGGTCATCCAAATCGATGGCGACGACCCCGGAAACGATGTCCGGTGTGAAGTCCGCGACTGCGTAATCACTCGAAACACCGGAGCCAATGTTCCCGATTTCGATTATACGAACGCGATTCCGACAGCAGGAGCTACAACTGGTACTTATCGCCGCGCGTTCTACACGGGCGACGCGGGCCCGAACGGTGACATGCAGCTCTTGGTTGAAGATTGTGTGGTTGCCTACACCAGCAACGGTAACGGAGCGATTCGTGTGGAGCGCGATCCGACTGCAGGAAACTTTCGCACATTTACCTTCCGCAATACTCTTTTCGTAAGTAATCGGACTCGCGCCCTCCGTTGCACGAATGCAGATACCAACACCTCGTTTAGTATCGAGGGATGCGCTTTCGTCAACACTCCGAACGAGACGCTGCTCTTCACTGACAGTGCCTTTGGTCCCTCGGTCAGCATCAGCGATTCGATTTTCGCCCCGCTGCCTGCGGGTAACGACAACCAGATTCGTCTTACCGACAGCAGTTTCCTGAGTACTCTGACTGTTGAGAGGACGACATTCAGTTCGAACAACAATGACCAGATCAATTTCACCGGAGCGGGTGGATCTCCGGGTACCGAGGACATCGTTCTTCGGGATATTATCGAGTACGATACTGATAGTATTCTTCGCTACAACGAACCTGGATTTCCGAACTCCTTGGTGGTATCTAATATTGGCTCCCCCGCGCCTGTTCGCACAGGGTCTCAGGATGCGGCGGTCATTCAACCATTCGCCGACGATTTCGGGACTGCGGGTTCACTCACTCATAACCCCATATTCGAGAATACTACATTCGATAATACAGTATTCGCGAATATCCGAAGTTGGGACAGTTCAGCCAATAACTTCATGGATGTGACCAACCCCTCCTACCTGGGACGCGCCAGTGATGGGAGCGACTTGTCTGGTGGCGCCGAATTCTCAACCAATCTAGCCGGCGCGAATCAAACCTGTGTGACTGTGGACCCGGGCGGAGTCCCCGCCGCTGGAGTTCTCTACAACACATTAGCCGATGCGATCAACAACCACCGCAATGGTGACGATTGGAGCACCGGGAACGATTGCATCGAATTGGTGGATGGCGTTCACCTCGTAGGGAATTACCAGAATGGGAATACACCCGATCAGGCGACCGGAAACGGTCCGCTAACCATACGGGCCCAGAACGCAGGGAATGCGATTGTCGCGCTCGACCCTGCGGATATACCTAACGCCATGTTCTCTTTCCGAAGGAACGGGACGTTCATTCTTGAAGGCCTGACCATGATCGGTGCGGATGGCATCGTTTCGAACGACGGTGGCACCAACCGCACTTGTGTCGGCGCGGATGGAGATGATCCCGACCAGTTTGTTGAAGTCCTCCTCAATGATTGTGTCATCACCCAGAATTCAGGGAGCAATGTCCCGAATCTCGATTTCAGCGGGACGGCCGCTGACGGAAGTCTTACCGGCACATTCCGAAGAGGTCTCTATAATGGCGACGCTGGTAAGCGCGGTCCCTGTCGCTTGACTTTTGATTGTGGCGTTGTCGCCTACTGTCAAAACGGAAACGGCTCGGTTCGTGTTGAGCGTGGCGCCGGCGACGATGGAGCCGATGTTGATTGGACATTGAGACATGTCTTGTTCGCCAGCAACCAGAGCCGCGCATTCCGTGTTACCAATGGCGCGGCAGCCTCCGATATGGCAGGACATGGTCAAGCGAAGACGACCTTTACTCTTGAGGAATGCTGCCTTGCTAATCATCCCGCAGAAACTTTCTTGATAACCGACAATGTATTCGGCGCCTCCTTCAATTTCACCGACACCATTTTCGCCCCCCGACCGGCGGGCGCGGACAACCAGATCCGCACCACCGATTCCTCATTCATAGACCTCAGTCTGGTGAGGACTTCTTTTGTGACTGACAACGCGGATGTGATTCGCTTCACAGGAGCGGGCGGACAACCTGGCCAAGATACGATCTTCTTGCAGGATGTTATTGAGTGGAACGGCGATAGCCTCTTCCGATACGAACCGGATGGGGACTTCCCAGGAACGCTCACCGTGTCTGAAGGAATCGCAACCGACAACGCAGCCCGTGATCCTGAGAATCATCCCACGATTCTCGCGGCATTCAGTTCGCTCTACGGTGGTGCCGGCCCGGTTTCTGCCGATCCGATGTTTGCCAATGACACAGTCGACAATACGGCCTTCGCGAACATTCGGAAATGGGATACCGCCGCCAACGACTTCGCGGATGTTGGAAACAGCACTGACTATGCTGGCCAGGGCAGTATCGGTTCGAACCTAAGTGGTGGCGCCGAATGTCCCTCTTGCCCAGTTCCGGGTACGAGTTTGACTCCAATCGCCAACGATTTCGGGTTGGTTCCGACGGGGAATTCCTCGGCTGAGGTCTTCTTCTTGTTCGGTAACCCAGGAAATACCACAGTGAACATCAGCAGTGTTTCGATCATCGGCGCGAATGCAGGTGACTTCGTCATCTCCTCCGATTCGGGTGAAGGTAGTCTGGCCCCTTCGGAGACCCGAACAATTGGTGTTCAATTTTCGCCGACCAACGGTGGATCAAGAACAGCGACTCTTCAAGTCCAAAGCGACGATTCGATTAACCCGACGGTCCAGTCCACTTTGCTCGGAGAGGGTGACGGACCGATCAACGTTTTGGATTGGCAGTCGTATTGAGTTGGACTGACAGGTAATTGGTTTGACGTGAGAAATACGTCTTGGGCCAATTGACCAAACGCTTTCCCGGCTGGGTATGTTTTCATAACATGCCCAGCCGGGCCTTCTATTCCACAAGAAATTCACCCTCGATTCGCTTCCCCGACTTGGCCCAGCCTCTGTTACTCGACCGAATCCCGGCAAATCCAACCTATCCCACCTGGTCGCACTCCACAGATCGGGCCTCCATACTCAACTTGACTTCAAAGTACGATACAGTTATCTTCTATATATCATACATTTATGACTTTGATTTATTATCCTTCGGAAAAACAAGCGGATTTTTCCCTGGTGGCTTCCTTCGATGAGGGATTATTTGGATGGAACGATCCAACTGTAGGTGTGGCAAAGTGGGGAGAGTTTAGCGACGATGAAAAACAGAGAGACACTCCCCGTTTATCGTGCGGTTCACGATCAAGTCTTCCTTCCGATCTTCGCTACAGATACTCCCGACTGGAAAAAACAGGCTCACGCCTGCGTCGAAGCGGGCTGTCAGGTAATTGAAATCACCCTCCGGCTTTCAAATGCAACCGAGGTGATCGAATGGTTTCTGAATGAGTATCCGGACCACTATGTATTGGTGGGCAGCACCCTGGAAGAGGATAGCGTTGTCGAAAAGATGCGCTCGCGATTTCCACAACTCCGAACTTTGGATGAACTCTCCGCCCTAGGAGTCCATGGATTCGTGTCCATGACCGGGTGGAGCGAGCAAACCCTCGAAAGATTTTCCGAGCATCACATTGTCATACCCACCTCGATGACCATCCGAGAAGCCTTCCGACAAACTGCGGCCGGAGCATCCTTTGCGAAAGTCTTTGGGAACAACCTGGAGTTGGTTCGCATGCTCGCTGGCGCCGGATGTTTCGGAGCATGTCCGGCAATGGTCACAGGAGGAATCGGTTTGGATCGAATTGCCCAGACTATCGAATCTGGAGCGCTTCTTGTCGCCGCCGGTTTCGAGCTGTTGGTTGAAGAGGGTTCTCACGAAATGACTCAGGACCAATGGGTCAGAAAGATCCAAACCTGTCTGGAAACAGCAAAGAAGGCACGCCGCGATAGATACCCCGGAATCCTCACCAACCCCGATGACTCAAACAGCAACTGGCTCGAGTCGTTGCCACACTATCACCCTTATTAACTCTCTTGTTCCTGATTCGGGAAGGGGCTCTTACTTCTTTTTCGCCATGGTGAAATCTTGAATCGTCTCGTAGGGTGTCTCTCGGCCGAGTAGGCTCCCGAAATACCCGACGGCCATGGTGATCACCATACTGATGAGGCCATACATATAATTGTGAACAAATGCCCCATTTTCTTCCTGCCAAAGATCGAGAAGGATCACTAACGCCACACTCGCGACCGCCCCGATGACAGTGGGCAGTGGTTTTGCCCTTCGGGTCAGCATCCCAAGAAGAAATATTCCGAGCAGCGCGCCCCCAAAAAATCCGAGATACTTGTTCGATTTATCGATAATGCTCTTCACACCAGCTTGATAAATCAAGATCGACATGAGTGTGATCAAGCCCCCCAGAACAAAGGTCAGCAGTTTGGCGAGCTTAAGGTATTCCCGGTCCTCGAGATCCGATTTGTAAAGCCGTTTGTACCAGTCGACAGTGAACGCGGTCACCATGCAGTTGAGCCCCGAATCGAAACTGGACATCGCTGCCGCGAAGATGGCGGCGATCACGAAACCCGATATCCCAGCCGGGAGTTCGGTGACCACGAAGAAGGGAACGACCTGATCTATCTGGTCCTCTCCCAATGTGAGAAGTTCTGGGAAGGCTTGGTAGTAAGCGTAAAGGGCCACTCCAATTCCAAGCAGCACCATCATCCCAGGGAACTTGAACAGAGCGTTGAAGATCATCGACCGTTGAGCGGTTTTCTCATCTGGAGTAGTCATGAGCCTTTGAACCGTGACCTGGTCTACCCCAAGATCGGAGAGTGCGAATACACAACCCGCGATCAGCATTGACCAGAAGGTGAGATCAACGAAGGTGAACTCCATGCTCATCCAGACTTTGCCGCTTTCGCGGCCCACCTCCCAGATCTCAGCAAACCCACCATCGAGTTTCGAAGCGATGAACCAGATCATGAGGACCTGTCCTAGCGTCAGGATGACAAACTGTGCGGCATCGGTCCAAATCACCGCCGACATTCCGCCCAACCCGGTGTAGATAGTGGCGACCACACCGATTAAGAGAATGCAATATTCGACCCGTAGCCCCGTAATCGTTGTGAGTGCTAACGATGGCGCGAGAGCGACCAATCCCATCCAGAAAAGCCTTTTCAATATAAACAACGAGCTTGCGAGCAACCGGACATTAAGCGAAAACCGTCTTTCCAGGTACTCATAAGCGGTGGTCACATCGAGTCGACGGTAGAAAGGAATGAGGACGTACATAACAATGGGAGTGACCAACAAGACCGAAATGGCATAAGCGAAGATAACCGAATCGTAACGATAGACACGCGAGGGTTGCCCGATGAACGAAATCCCGCTGAACAGGCTTGCGACAATGGAGAGCGATACCGGTAGCCAGTGCATCCGTTTGCTCGCAGTAAAGAATTCATCGGTCGAGTTCTGTCGCTTTGAAAAATAGGCGCCGACCAGCACGATGGCTCCCAAATAAGAGGCAAACACCGTCCAATCCAACCACCCAAAGTGTGCTTCGGGGATCATCGAAAAATCTCCTCACTCGTTTCCAATCGACAGAGGATAACCCGACCCAAGAATTCAGTCGAAAGTCACCTCAACCTGTGACACTACGGGCGATTCGGCCCCATTTCCGGTATCCAAAAGGGCACGGTACTGTATCCAAGTCCCCTCGTGCGATGGGATCGATTGACCCGGTTCGGTGTAAAAGGAACCCTCTTCATGCGGTCCCGACCAGGTGGCTTCCAACAAACCTTTCGAACTTTCCGCAAACCGAAGTTGGAATCGGACGGCCGTGCCCGGGGGTAAGTCGGCTTCCCACGATATTCTCTTTGGGGTTCCATCATATGAATGGGGGGATGAAACATAGGCGAATTCGAACCCACGATCCCGGATGTGACCTATGTCGACTCCGGAATCATTGTGGACCCCAAGCGTGGGAATCGCATCCCGACGATCGTCATCCAATCCCTCTTCTCCACCCCAATAGAGATACGAATCGGTCAGATGATCGCCATAAGCACCAATCCGATTGGAGTCCCCTTCCTGTCGGTGGCAGTAAAAAAAGACATCGTTGAATCCGTCGCGATTGAAATCGCT
>JAJDBZ010000183.1 GCA_029261095.1 Candidatus Omnitrophota bacterium
CATCGATATAGGCGGGGTCGGCGGAGAAGTGTAGGGATGCCAAGTCTTTAACCTGGGATCGTATCCACCAGGAGGGTCTTCGTGTGGCTCGTTGAACATCAATAACTGAGAGGTGGTTTTCTTGATCATCGCCTTCTCGAACGAAGATATGGCCCAGGTAAAAGTCGCGATGCACCCAACCTGCGTCATGCATACGACGAGACAACCGCGCTAGCGATTGAATAGTTGCGCGCTTGTCCTCGGCACGGCTTTCATCCAATGGAACTTTCCAGTTGTGAAAGAGGTAACGCTCCAAGGGCATCGCTTCGAGGTCTTCGGTGACCACGAACGATGCCATCATCGTTCCCTCCCACTCACCTTCCCCCCATGCCACCACTCTTTGTGTCTGGATGCCCCCAGCCCAAAACCCAAGTATCTTGTCCACCTCTTTCTTGCTTTCAGAATGCGGTTTAGTGAATCCACTTTTTTGGAGAAATCCCTCTGGGCGGGGATCATCCAAATTCCTTTTCAAGTAGAAGGTCTTTGAGAAACCATCGATTTCAATCTCAACCACGGGTCGGTTAGGGCGCATGGAGACTTCACGAAAGGGAATGTCCTCGAGAGCCATCCAATCTTCGAAGGTTTTCAGGTTGCTCTGTTGAAACCCCTCGAGGAAATCCACGTGGACCCAGCAAGACCCCATTTGGGAATCGATGACCGCAATATCTTCTTCAAGGGATCGCTCTGACATGACGCGGATCATAATTGAGTGTGATGAGGGGTGGCAACTACGATCCCGAACCGGGAGGGACCGGTTTTCAACTCCTAAACATGCAGAGCGGTCACGACCAAATGATCGCAAACTGTAAGGGAAATGGGGAAACGGGAAAAACCTTTCCCGAGGTTCCCAATATAAGAGATAGGATTTTATATACCTAACATCCGTTTTTTAGTTTGTCTCTCCGTTGTTCCTTTGTTATAATAACAATAATCAACACGCACCAAATACAACCCAAAGAACGAAAGGAGATCTTTAGATGCTCTATTGGGCGCTTATGTTTTTCATCTTCGCGATCGTCGCGGCTGCCTTAGGTTTTGGAGGTATTGCTGGTGCCATGGTCGGAGTTGCCAAAATTTGTTTTTTTATATTCTTGGTCCTGTTTATTGTTTCATTGGTAAGCGGTTTGTTAGGTCGAAGGCGACCGATAGTCTAAGACAAGTAGTATCCGAGACCCCATTTGGTAAACTCTAACCTGTGAAGGTCTATCTTATAAATCTTTGGGATCGGATGAGGTCCGGGTTTTGGTTTACGCCCGGCCTGATCACGTTCGTAGCCATATCTTTGTCTTTCCTATTTCCTGGATTGGATCGAATGTATCCGGATTGGGTAACCGAAACCACGGGTGTGCCCCCAGTTTCGGCGGGCGCGGCACAAAACCTTTTGACCGCGATCGCTTCCGCGATGATCACAGTAACAGGTGTGATCTTCTCGATTACCATGGTCACCCTTTCCATCGCTTCTTCTCAGTTTGGACCTCGCTTGTTGCGGACATTCATGTCGAGCAAGGCGACTCAGATTTCATTGGGGGTATTTCTGGGTACAAGTGTCTACTGCCTATTGGTGATGGCGCAAATTCGTGCGGGCAATGGATATAACACGGTCCCACAGGTTTCGGTTTACTTCGGTGTATTGTTCATGATCTTCGGGATGGTGTTTCTCATCTACTATATCCATTCCATTGCATCGCTTATCCAAGCTTCTAATGTGGTTCAATCTGTCGCACTTGAACTGGAAGATGCAGTCGACCGGCTTTACCCAGATCGAAAAAAAGATGAGGAGAGTGAATCCGACGGGGAGGATTCCTTTGAAAAGACTCTCTCGACACTCAACATGAATCGCCCAAACCTGCTGGCGAGTGCCGATTTCGAAGGTTACTTGCAAGCAGTCGATAGGGAGAGATTGCTCCAGATGGCGATGGAAACGGGTTGCTTCTTCGCAGTTCCGGTAAGAACGGGAGACTATATCGTCCATGGAGCAGATGTCGTGATGATCTGGCCGGACGAGGGAAGCTGGAACGAAGAAGACTGCTCGCATCTTCTTGGTTGCTTTATTGTTGGGAATCGACCAACACCCCGTCAGGATATCGAATGCTGTATGAACGAGTTAGTGGAGGTGGCAGTTCGGGCACTTTCTCCTGGAATCAATGACCCAATGACAGCCCTTAGTTGTATTGAACGGATTTCTTCGGCTGTGGGTAAGTTGGCTGAAAGGCAACCAAGGAAACGGTTCTGGGAGGATGAGGGATCGCCGAGACTGTTGGTCAAAGAACCCACTTTCTCAGATATTGTAGAGACGGGTTTTACGATGATTCGACAGTATGGTCATGACAGCGCATCCATCATGATCCGTCTCCTTTGCAAACTCGGAGAACTCGCAAAGAAGGTCCATAATAGGGATGCACTTGCGGCAATCGAAAAGCAGGTGAACATGATCATGAATAGCTGTGAGAAGTCGTTTCTGGAGAATGAAGACATCCAGGACGCACGATCACGGTTCGAGGAAGCACGCCAAAGAATCGGACAAGAAAGTGCATCCTCCGAAGGGTGAATTCGGATTTCCACCAACATTCAAGACCAAAACGTACGCCAGGAACCTATGAGACTAATTCTATTTGAGGTCAGTTCGCCACTAATATATTCGATTTAGGGATTGAGTGCTAACATTCACTATCCAGCGGGCAAGGCTCCGAACTATAGAGGTCGAATTCATGAGGTCTATTAAAGGTTTCACACTGATTGAGTTGCTGATTGTGATCGCAATCATTCTTATTCTGATCGCAATAGCACTTCCCAATTTCTTGGAAGCTCAAGCGAGGGCGAAAGTCGCTAAATCGGCTGGAGATGTTCGAACACTCGGGATTGCAGTCGAGTCCTTTCGGATTGATCGAAACATGCTCTTGGTGGATATCTGGGATGACGATTCCCCATCGGGGAGATTAAGACTTCTCACACAATTCGGTACGATCGGGAACAGCAGCAAGAGTTCGCGGTTGGCATCCGATGTATTTAAGCCCTTGACCACCCCTGTCCAGTATATCACGGACATTCCACGAGACCCCTTTCTCCAGGATCCGCCAGCGTTCGCTCGATCAGAGACTTGGGAGGGGCAAACAGACACTTATACTTATTTCGATCGTGAGAGCAAGATTGAAGATTCGAGGTGGCTCGATGATCACAACCTGATCGCTTTTCACCCGGGTTCCAGTCCCTTTACCCTTGGGGTCAAGCGTCTCAGCGAGGAGGAGTTCGGGATCATGGGAGCCGGTCCCGACGGAAAGGTGACTCAATCCCAGAACGCTCAAAACCCAAGGGGCCTCTCATATAGTCCCACTAATGGGACACGGAGCAATGGTCAGCTCATCTGGCGTTCGGGCTTTGGGACAATGACGAATCAATGAGGATCATCACCGCCCTGAGTTTCGTTCTTCTTGTAGGGGTTCCGGCAGAGTGTGAATCGAAAAGCCCCATTTCCGCAGACCAACCAGAGGGCGTTTCTGAAAACTTTGTCACTTTTTTGAACGAACTGCACCCAGGCAACCGGATCGGGTATCGTATCCATGAACATCTTCCATTGGTTGCGGGTGCAGTCCCAACCTCGAACGATGGAGCGGGAATCGATCCGGATGAAGTTGAAGGCATGATTCTTGAGTTTTCGAAGGCGGCGGGTGTACACAAGATCAAACGGCCGGTTACAGAGGAGGGTTGGATACCTCAGGATTGGGCGTTCTACTTCGTTCCCACAGAGGACGGGATCGATGTCCTGTGGGTAGTCGAAACGAAGGATTTGGGTCTTCCCGAATATTATTCCGCACAGCAGTGTTTTCGGATGAGCGGCAAGACCAACGCGGATTGGCGGAAGAATATTGCACAGACGCCAGCGTTCAGTGAATACGATCTCTGGGAGGCTATCGAGAAAGAGAGCCCTGGAGAAAAACTCAAAAGTCTTTCCTTTTTCCGTGTTGGCGATAGCTGGAGTTCGTTTCCGGCAAAACGGAAGAAAACGATTAGCCGAACCCCAACAGGAGTTGAACTAGAAACCGCGGCTCAGTTGTCGGAGGGGGAAGTTCAATCGATTCTCGACCCAAAACATCCCGCCGATTTCATCATCGATTCAGACAATGGACTCATGACCCGGTCGAACTTGGAGGGAGACTGGTTGTCTGGAATTTACTGGGAGGGGACGACCCATCTTTCCAATCACCATCCCGCGGATTGCCTTCATGCCATCGTCAACCTCGGACCCATCCCCCCTAACAGTCGGAAGGCAATACGTGGCAAGATCTATTGGATGCAAGGGAACCCTCACGATCTACTCGCTCATTGGCAATCCGATTTCGGTCAATGACCCCCAGTATTCTTCTTCACACCTGTCCTGATGGGAACTGAACTTTCCCATTGGTTCTCACGTTTCTCTCGTGAATTGTTGAGCGAAATCGGGCTGGCGAATTGAAGAGGTTTGGCTATTCTTTTGGTCAAATGGTTGGTCCAAAGCGAACACGAAAGAAAAGGCGTCCCCTCGATCAGCAGGCGCGATATCTATGGGAATTTAAGCTTACAACACCCGGAAAAGGATTCCTTCTCTTTTTCACCGTAGCGATCAGTGTGGGAGCTTCTTCCCTTCATATTCCGGTCTATCAGTTGGTTTGCGCACTCTTCTCCATCTTCTTCTTTGGGTTCCTGGCGGGATGGATCTACCGTCCCCAGTTGATGATCCAAGGCCGATTCCCTGATCGCGCGGTGGTTGGTCAGGAGGTCGGGTCAGTGTTTCGGGTCAGAAACGAAGGAAAGAGGTCTGCCTTCGACATTGGCTTGAGGTTCTTCATGCTTCCACGGCATCTGAAATCAACCCAGGTTGAGGAGGTCCATCGTGGTCTACCCTCAAAAAGTGGCGATTCACTTGAGGTATCCTTGTTCCCGGAAAAACGTGGAATCTACACCTTGCCGGTTCCCTATCTGTATACGACATTTCCCTTCAACTTTTTTCGGACGCGTTTTCGGAGCGACCCGAAGATGTCGAGGTCGACAACATCCCTGCTGGTGGTTCCCTCCTATCACCCCTTGGAAGAGGTCCGGATCCCAGCCAGAAGGCGCTATCAGCCGGGTGGAGTTCCTTACTCCTCCCACATCGGGGAATCGATGGAGTATGTGGGAAACCGTGAGTACCGCCCCGGCGACTCGATGCAGAGGATCGATTTCCTTTCCTGGGGAAGAATCTCCCGCCCAGTAGTTCGGGAATATCAAGAGGAATACTACCTTCGCATAGGCCTTGTCCTGGATACGCAGGTGACTGGGATGAAGCGTGAACCGCGCGAGGGGTATCCACCTTTGGAAGCGGCAATATCTCTGACGGCTGCAATTTCAGATTTTCTGATTCGCCAGGATCATGTCATTGACCTCTTCGCAGCAGGCAACCAAGTTTACCGTTTAACCGCCGGTCGACATACTGCCCAACTCGACCGCGTTCAAGAGATACTAGCGTGTCTGGAGCCTACCCCCCACAACCCCTTCCCTACGGTTAATGAGGAGGTTGGCGAATACCTTTCGGGAATCTCCTGTTTAATCGGCATCTTCCTTTCCTGGGATGACCACCGAGAGACGATCATCCGTCAGGCTTCAGCAATGGGATGTGGGAGCCGGGTCATTCTCGTAGAGGGGAATGAGAGCCCGGTGGGTGATCCCCCCGGCGAACCCTACCAAACGTTCCGACCCGAAGAAGTTCTGGGTGGCGGAGTCCGCGTATTATGAGGTTGCGTCAGAGCCTTCAAATATTTCTGATTCTGATCGAGGCGGGCATGCTCGCTTTTATTTCGGAGAACCCTTGGGCGCCGATATTCCTAGGGATCCTTTCATTGGCGGGATTTCATCCGATATTTCCGCTCCCATTCTCCAAGAACCTGTCTACTCAGTTCTTTTTATTGGGGGGACTGGGCCTCTCCATTCACTGGGCCCTGTTTCCGCCTCAGTTCATATCCTTCTCCCGCCCCGAGTATTATCGAACGGGTTTCTTGATTTCCGAAGCGGTGCTCATGCTTCAATTGATGGCTGTGTTCATGTTGTGCCCAAGGTATTGGAAGCAAGTGATCCCGTACGGTGGAATCTTGGTTTACATGTTCGCGGGAATTCGAATCTTGGCCGCCCACGACCATCGATCGCAGATCTATGGCTTAGGAGCCTTCTTATTCGCACTCTTCCTCGGGTTTTATGCCATTCAGTCGACTGAGCGGTCGAAGTCAAAACCCGTTCGAGGAAGGGCAATGGTCATTTCCGCCCTCCTTATCTTAATCGGATTTCTGACCTTTGGCCTGGGACAGTTCCTCCCCTCTCTCGAGGGAAAAGTGACGCAGTTAGCAGTGGGAATCCTCTCCCCATTGAGAACCGGTGCGGTCGGAGGCTGGGGAGAGTCTTCGCATCTGCGTTCAATCCAGATTCAAAAGGATGAGAGCGACCATAAGGTCATTCTTAGAGTGTTCTCCGAAGAGGCGCCCGGGTATATCAGGGGATTGGTTTACGATCGGTATCGCGATGGAAGATGGATCACTCCAAGCGGCCTCGCGGAAATCCGATCGAGTTCGGACACCGAGCTGGATTCCCTTCGATTGTCCGAGACAGGATATCTGTATCTAACCGGATCCATTCGCGACCCCAACGACATAGAGGCGATTACAGTCTGGCAAGACAAGGATCTCGGACCGCGACTCTTTCGAACGATGGGAACTGTGGCTTTCTTGGTCGATGCACCGATGATTTACGAGGACGATCTCGGAAATTTGAAGATTGAGAACGATGGGTCACCGGGAACGTATGAGACATACCGGAATTCCCTACGCTTCGATCCACCAACAAGCATAGACCTTACCCGATTTCTGGAACTGGAATCTGAGATCGAGGAATCGGTGGAGGGATTTAGTCAAACTATTTTTGAAGGATCCACGGAACTGGAAGACCAACTGATTTGCTTGAGAAGGTATTTCGCAACACATCATGCCTACAATCTCGATATCGATGTCGATTCGGGAGAAGATCCTGTGATTTATTTTCTCAATAACCAGGAGTCCGCACATTGCGAATATTTTGCTTCGGCCGCGGTTCTCCTCTTGCGCGCCAAGGGAATCGCCGCGCGGTATGTGACAGGTTTCCTTTCTTTCAGCAAGAATTCAATGGGAGGCTATTGGATCTCCACCAACGATGACGCTCATGCTTGGGTGGAAGTGTATCACCCCGGCAAGGGATGGGTCACTTTTGATCCGACTCCTCCCTCTGGCGTTCCCATTCCAAGCGAATTCGGATGGTTGGCCAGTATGAAGGAACTCATCGGATTCAGGATCAACGAAGCGGTGTCGGCATTAATCGGGACGATCAAGTCAATGATAAGCGCGGGGATGGTCGCGATCCAATCGATCGGACCGCGACAGGTGGCGGTATTCGCGGCGACTCTAGCATTGGTGGTCTTGGTGCGAGGCTGGTGGAAGTATCCAAGTCGAGTCCGAAAAAAGAAAGATCATGAGGGAAAGGCGTTGTCCCCAGAGAATCGGGACCTCCAAGATCTGCTGGAAACGATGGATCGTATCGTTGCCGATCTGGGATTCCACCGTGCGCCTGTCGAGACGCTCAGCTCGTTTGCGACCCGATTGGAAGCACAGTGTCAGAGACCCCTGATCGCATCCTCACTCGTCGAATGGTACAGGTATTTCGTCGAAGTCAGGTACGGAGAAGCGAACCGTTTAGAGGCAATTGAGAATCTAAAGACTTCGATGGGATCGATTTGTGCCTCTTTCACTCGGTCCCCTCGCTAAAGGAACCCATTTCAGATAAACATTCCCAAACCGATTTGATTTGTGATCGAAAGGAAAGAGAATGCAGAAAGATAGATTCCGTGTCGCGGCCGCATCGATCCCTGCCCAACCTGGTAATGTCGAGGAAAATGTAGCGATGATCCGTCAGATCTGTTCAAAGGTTCATAAAGAGAACCCGGAATTGATTCTCTTTCCCGAACTTTCCGCGGTGGGATTCTTGCCAAACCATCCAACGGTCGAGCATCAACCCTGGCTCGTCGAGGGGATCGCCTGGGTCCGAGCAACTGCGGAAACCATTCCGGGGCCGACCACGGACCGGTTGGTCGAGATTGCAACGGAATTTGGACTCATGATTTCCGCGGGCCTATTCGAAGATGCGGGACCCTGTATCCACAATGTGCAAGTATTGGTAGGTCCTTCTGGGTTGATCCAAGCGACAAGGAAGATGCACATCCCGATGTTCGAGGCTCCCTTCTATAACGGAGGAGGGGCGCCGGTGGTCTCCGACACTCGAATTGGGAAAATAGGAACTTCCATCTGTTTCGACACGCTGATGCCCGAATCGACCCGTCTGTTGCAGGTGGAAGGAGCGGAGTTGGTATTAATGCCCTTCGCTTCGGACCCCGAACCCAGAACGGTGGAAGGATGGATCGCCAACAATCAAATGCTGCTACGGACAAGGTGCCTCGAAAACGGTTTTTTCGGTCTGGTTTGTAACTATTCAGGCCATGTGGAGGGTTTAGGAGAATCCATGGACTTTCCCGGCGGGGGAATGCTGATCGGTCCGCGCGGCCAGGTTTTGGAGAGTTGGCCTGGGGAATCGGAAACAATCATGATCGCGGAAATCGACCCATCGTTACTTGAGGAGGCGCGTGCACACACAGAGTTTGGTCCGAGATTTCGACGTCCCGAACTTTACGAAGGGCTTATTGATCCGACCGCATGAAACAAGAGAGGGCGCCTTCTGGGGCGCCCTCGGGTACATCATATCTATCCAAAGAACCTGGGTTCTAATTGCCAACGTGATCAACGAGTCGTTTACCAACCATCGGGTGGCGGAGGATGCGAAGGGCTTTCATTTCCAACTGCCTCACCCGTTCGCGAGTGACTCCTAGCATCTGTCCGAGTTCCTCAAGCGTGTACGATTTGCCATCATTAAGGCCATAGCGCAGACGGACAATTTCCTGCTCGCGATCCGAGAGACTGGTAAGAGCCTCTTCAATATCCTCCATGGCCGCCTTCCGGTCGAGTTCTTCGACAGGAGAGGGATGGATGTGATCTGGAATCACCTCGGCAAGTTCTAATTTGCCATCGTCATCGATGGGTGTGTCGAGTGATACGAAGGAGAGGGTCAAGTTCTCCATCATCCGAGTCTTTTCGATTGTCTCGCCAATCTTACTGGCAATCTCTTCGATACTCGGTTCGCGCCCGAGGGTCATTTCGAGTTCATCCTTGGCCTTTTGCAACTTTCTAATGTTGTCCTGCAAATGAACCGGAAGCCGCACAGTCCGTGACCGATCACCGATGGATCGGGAGATACTCTGACGAATCCAATAAGTGGCGTAGGTCGAAAACTTAAACCCACGATGGTGATCGAACTTCTCGATTGCTCGAAGCAATCCGAAATTCCCTTCCTGGATCAGGTCAAGAAAGGGGAGTCCACGATCTCGATACCGTTTTGCAACGGATATCACCAATCTCAGGTTGGCCTCCGCGAATAGGTGCTTGGCTTCTAAGAGGTCGGACTGCAGTTTCTGAACCTTTCTGCAAATCAGTTTCAGAACTTCCTTGGGGACTCCCGCCTGGTCCAAGAGGTCCTTCTCGATGTAGCAGCACTCGAGAACATTATCCGCCAGTTCTTCGATTTCGTCACGTGACCTTCCAACTTGTTTTTCAAGTTTCTTCCAGCCGCGTCCCGATTTTCTACTCTTTTGGACCTTTGTCAGAAACTCTTCCTCGGTCAGGTCGGATGAAGAGAGAACTCGAGTAAAACCTCCCTTTCGCTGAGCAACATTCCCCACTTCTTTTTGCAAGTCTAGGAGTTCGTTGGCACATTCGATAATCCAGGTGTGATGGAGAGGGTTCTTGGCAAAAGCTCCTTTGGATTTCTTGACCGCGACAGTCAGTTCCTTGCGAATGCTGGATCGATCTTCTTCGTCGGCATCATCAATAAGACTCCTTCGTATACGATCCAAACTTCTAGCCAATTTCTTCATGAGAACAGAAGTCTCTTCGGTTAAGGGAGTCGATGAGGTTTGTGGAGAGGAATCCGAGGAGGCCTCCTCCGGATCGACCGTTTCTTGCTGCGTCGGTGTTTTTGCGATCTCTTTCAACCGATCAATGGTCAGTTTGGTTGGGGCGATGGTCGCCAGAATAGAGTGGCGGCAATCTTCAATCTTGGTGGCGATTTCAATCTCTTGATCCTTCGACAGGAGCGGGGCCTTACCTGACTCGCGCAGCCATGTGGTGATCAGATCGATCCCCTCGCTTGCCGAATAGTCACCGTCGAAATCAAAACCCGAGAATTCGTTCGGTTTTTTTGGGTGAGCTGCTTTCGAAACCATAGCCAGGCCCTCCTTTGGGCGGATGTCCTTTGTATCGTCAACCGAAGCGTGTTTGTTGACGTGGATTGCGGCCTTTTCTCCTTGGACTCTTCTTTAAGAACGAGTCCACTACTTCAAAGCAACGATCAATATTAGCACCTCATTCGTTAATGTCAATAATATAAATTAAACGGTCTTTAAATAATTTGCCTATATTCAAGTTTATCAAGACACAAACCTCTGTGTCAACTAAACTTAACGAAGTTTGGAGATGACCTATCTTCTCTGATTATTTGAGCCAATTGGAGGTTTTCATCAAATTAATCGATACAATTCGATACAAAAAAATGAATTTCTTTACATGTACAGGAGGGCGGATGGGTGCCTTGAATCTTGAATCTCGATGACTTGGCGGGCTTCCTACCGCAACAGGGACTTCAATGTCGCAATATTCTCAAGGTCTTCGTGAAGGTCTTCTGATTTTGGAGTTTCGAGGGCCATTGGGTGGTTTTTGAATTTTCGACTGCGCATGAGAAACTGAAAGGCCTCGAGACCCAAGGTACCTTGACCGATATGTTCGTGACGGTCTCTTCGACTGCCCATCGGTTTCTTGGAATCGTTCAGGTGGAACACCTTGAGGTGGTCCAACCCTGCGGTGGTGTCGAAATCCTTGAACACCTTTCGGCATTTCGATTCGGTTGATAGATCGTAACCAGCGGCGAAGGCATGGCAGGTATCAAAACAAATCCCGACTCGCTCGGGTTCCTTAACCAAGGACCGTATGGTCGCCAAATG
>JAJDBZ010000184.1 GCA_029261095.1 Candidatus Omnitrophota bacterium
GAAACTCGATCAATACCAACTCACCGATCGACCGGAGGAGAGCCTCGTTCGAGAACTGGCCGAACGATACCGGGTTCGTCCACCCGATCAACTATTGAACTCATTACAGCAGTTCGATGCTGTAGCCTCGGAAGAAATCCAGAGAATCGAACGTGAAAAGATGGATCTAGCGGACAGACTCGATAGAATCGAGTTTCTTTACTCAATCCGAATGAACGCTTTTTCGAAAGAACCCTCGGTGGGCGGGCTGGAGACGATTCTGGGTCCCGCCTACACAGGCGTTCATGGTCCGGGAGAACCCGATACCGAAACTTTGGTCCGCGAAGATTCTCCTTCGGAAAAATCTACTGTCGATCCAGCCGAGGGTCAGGATCAGGAAGAAGTAAGTGCATCAAACTTATCGGAGGAAGAGATAACCAGTTTGAAAGCCCTTCTCGGAACCGATGAGGATTCGGATGATTCGGAGACTTGAATCTAATTATAGAACGGGTTTCACAGCTCCGCCTCCACCAAAGGTTAGTCACTACGGACCCTGACCGATGAGCCAATCCACCTGTCCTCTTTGTGGAGGATGCCGTGACTCCCCACCGCTCGAACTCCACCATTCTCGGTACCAGTTTTGTCCTGTTTGTTTGAGTTTCCAGAGGCTTGCAGGGATCAGTGACGATGTTCAATCCCACGATTTTCGATTGACCTATGGCGCGAAGCGAATGATTCAAAATGCTGCGCAGGACCGTCACGCCCTTTGGACTGAAGTCATGGGTCACCTTTCTATTCTCAAAGACAGCCACGAAAAACCAAGACTCCTCGATGTGGGATGTGGTTATGGCGATTTTCTGATATCGGCTCAGGGTACAGGGTGGAGTGTCTCAGGAATCGAAATTAATCCGACTATGCAAGACGCTTGTAGGAAGAAGGGTATTGAAGTTTTGACAAAACCCCTTCGCGATTTGACACCTCCCTTCGTGAAATTTCATACGGTCACATACTTGAACGTGTTGGATTCGATTCCCGATCCCTTAGAAGAGGTTCGCCTGGCCTCTCAATGGATCTGCCCGGGAGGAAGAATCCTTATCCGAATCCCAAATGGCGCTCTTCACGGAATGACGATCTGGCATCTGCCTCGTGTGCCCCTACTGTGGAGTCGATACTTGAAGTTGGAGGCGACCCCCCTGAATGCATGGATATTTCACCCGGTGGGAATCCGTTCTCTGTTGGAATCAGCTGGATTTTCAAAGATCAAGGTTTACCGTTCCGTGCCTGTTTCTGGAAGTCCATTCACACGACGAGTGGTTCGCATCATAGAATCGTTCGGTCGGATACTCAGCGGTACTCACCCTCTCTCAACTTCCGTGATTGTCGAAGGTGAATGGACTCCTCCAGATACTGTTCCCAACACATAACGAACTTAGTCCACCAGGATGAAAATCGCGCCGAGGCGCCCCTCGGTTCCCATTGTCTCTTGACAAATACCTCCCGGAATGGGATGCATAGCCTCCGCATTCAACTCAAACCGGAATAAATCTCCGGGTCAAACAATCTAGTTGGTATCTTGAAAGGAGTCATGAATATGTTGCAAGTCGGTTCACCTGCCCCAACCTTTGCGGCTCAAGCACTTGTTGGGAAGGATTTCAAAAATATTGAATTGGGGGATTACAAGGGGAAATGGGTCTGCCTCTATTTTTATCCTCTCGATTTCACCTTTGTGTGCCCCACAGAGATTGTGGAGTTCAACAACAAGGTCGGAGATTTCGAAGCGCTGAATTGCCAAGTCGTCGCCGGGAGTACTGATAGCGTGTTTAGTCACTTGGGCTGGACCCAGGCGGATGAAAGGCTTTCTAATCTCAAATACCCACTTCTTGGGGATACCACCCACAAGATCGCTCGGGATTATGGAATACTCCTAGAAGACAAAGGAATCACCCTCCGTGGGGCCTTTTTGATCGATCCCGATGGCATCCTTCGATATCAGCTGGTCCATGATTTGGGTGTGGGGCGCAATGTGGATGAAATTCTGCGGGTCCTCACAGCTCTTCAAACCGGAGAGCTCTGTCCTGCCTCCTGGAACAAAGGTCAGGAAACGCTGGGCAAAGGTTAAGCCAGACACCCACACTTTATTGAATCAAATGATGAGAGGGGAACCCGAAAAGTTCCCCTCTTCTTTAAATGGAGGATTTCATCCACATGCACACTTCCTTTCGGATCGTCTTTGATACTAAGTGGTTGCTCTTTTCTCTGATCGTTCTCGCCGGAAGTTTGGTCGGATCGAGTTCATCAGTGGCTGGTGAGACTGCTCATCTTGAATGGACGGTAGAGGTAACTGATGGCGAGGCACACCACGCGTTTACGGATCTGACCTACTGGAAAGATCACTACTACCTCTGCTTTCGGAAAGGGCGATCTCACAACTCAATGGATGGAGAGATCCATGTCCTGCGAAGCAAGAACCTGAAGAATTGGGAACTCCAGAAAGTGCTTCGGACTCTCGGAGATGACCGGGATCCCCATTTCGCCATCAAAGACGGAGAACTCTTCGTCTTCTTCGGTGTGTGGGATCTCAGGCACAGTGATGGGACTTCACCTGTCGATCGAGGGAATGTGCGTTCGCACTTTTCGAAGACATCTGATGGAAAAGAATGGACGAAAATCCAAGCGATTTACGAACCGGGATGGTGGCTCTGGAGAGTTCGCAACATCGAAGGAACACTCTACTCAGGAGGGTACACAGCGGTCCGCCCGAGACCCGCGACTCGCGAGACTCGACTTCTTTCATCGGTGGATGGTCTCAACTGGGACTTTGTTTCCACAGTGAGCACCGAGCACGGAGCGGGTGAGGCGGATATGTGGCTGAATCCGGATGAGACTTTCTCGGTCATCAGCCGGACAGCCGGAAACTCAATTCATTTTACTAGCGATGGCGACCTTTCCAAATGGGAAGCGACCCGCCTCCAAGATATTGTTCATGCTCCGGTGGTCGCCCACTGGAAGGACCGGACGTTCGTCGCGGGAAGAGCTAGCGGTGAACACGGGGCCGTTACCAAGTTGTGGGAATTCTTCGGAGACCGGATCGAAGAGAAACTGACACTTCCCAGCGGAGGAGATA
>JAJDBZ010000185.1 GCA_029261095.1 Candidatus Omnitrophota bacterium
AGACTTATGAGGCGCAATCTATGAGCACGCAGGAAGAGTTGAATCTGATTAATCAGAAGGTCGAAGACTTCCTCAAAGACAACTCCGTTGCTTCGGTGGAGGGGAGGATGTCTTCCCTCAACGAAGAACTTTCCCGCATTCGCGAGACCTTGTGGAATCATCGAAACAACTTGGTCTCTCTCGAAGTTGAAATCGAATCGATTCAAGGCCAATTGGAAAGAGCCAATCCCGAGTTGGACAGTGCCACCGCAGTCATTGTCAATCCGGACTATACCCAGGCGCAGGGTTATTTAGATGGTTTGTTCCTGAGAAGAGTCAACGAACTCGGTCGCTGGAAGAGCGACTCGCCCAGGATTCAAGGTCTGGACAATCAGATCGCCGAGGCCGAGAGACAATTGGAGGAGATCGATCCCCACCTGGTGGTCGATGCTCAGGCAGCCACGAATCCGGCCTATGAACAGCTTCAAACAGCTCTTCCCCAACTCAGGATTCTAAAAAAATCCACAGAGAGGAAGATCACCGTATTAGAAGAAGCAGAAAGATCCCTTAATACGGAAATCATTTCATTCGGTCAGGTCAGTCAGAGATACGACCGACTGAAAACCCAAAAGATGGAACTGAGCGACCGGTTAAGATTCGAAAGAAGCCGAATCCTGGAAGCGAGTACGCAGAAAGACTTTATAGATCAAATCACCGACGTTCGGATTGTTGATAGCGCGCGACGCCCGTTGGCACCCTCCCCCACTAAGAAAAACATGATCATTTTAATGTCGATTGCCGCGGCATTCGGTTTAGGATTCGGATTGGCGGGCATGCGTGAACTTCTCAACCAAACCCTGGAAACCACGGATGATGTTAACAAACACCTCAACATGCCTGTATTAGGGGTCATTCCCGACAAGGTGCTGCGCTAAAACCATGAGTCGAATCGAAGAAGCCCTTAAGAAAGCACAGCAGGGAGATGAGGAATCGAAATCCCTGGCTCCCGCTTCACCATCCGGATCCAAAAGAAAAAGGACTAAGGCCGAAGCCTCGCGTTTAGGTTTTCTGGCCACTGTCCGAACGAACCTACAATTTAGTCTTGCGGATACCGAAAGACCCTGTGTCATGTTCTGTTCCGCGGTCCCTCGCGAAGGTGTATCGACCATCCTCTTCTATCTCTCCCAGTTGATAGCGAGCGAAAGAAGAACGCTCGTGGTTGATTCGAATTTCCTCAACCCCAAATTGCATACTCTATTTGATCTCAACAACGATCGCGGGTTGTCGGACATCTATTTAAAAAAAACATCCCTGGACAATTGCATCCAGAAGACACGGATTGAGGGATTGGATTTGTTAACCGCGGGACCTGATGCCTCAGAGTGTTTTCGATTTACCGGGTCCTCGACCGCGGAAAAAACCCTCAACGACTGCCGTAGCCGATATGAGTACATTCTAATTGATGCTCCTCCTGTTCAGAAATCGCCCGACACTGTATCGCTCGGTTCTTTTTGCGATGGCGTCGTGATCGTGGTACGGGCAAGAAAAACCAAACGACAGCTCATTCAGTACCTTCAAAACCAGTTGTCCAACGCCGGCGCTCACGAATTGGGTGTGGTGTTAAACCGTATGAAACATTGGGTCCCGGGTTTTATTTATCGGAGATTATAACTTCCCTCGGACCCGACCCACCGATCCTCACCGATTCGGATGTGGCGGTGCTTGGGTACTTCGCATTCCATGATGGAAAACCCACTTGTCTCCATCGTTATCCTCAATCGCAACAAAAAAGAAAAATCCCTTCGCTGCATTGAATCCGTTTTCTTACAACATGGATCTTCTTTCGAAGTCATATTTGTCGACAACGCCTCCCGTGATGGATCTGTAGAGGCCGTAAGGAGTGCTTATCCCAAACAGGTTAAACTTATCGAGCGTCAACAGAACAGCGTTACACGAGGTAGGAATGAGGGGTTTAAAATGGCCCAGGGTCAATATGTCCTCTCCTTGGATAACGACATCTTACTACCCGACCCGTACTTTATCCGAAAATCAATCTCGCTGATGAAGCAAAACGACGATGTGGCCGTTCTCACTGCAAAGATTGCCTCTCCAGAAGCTCCTGACCAGTATCAATCCGAACACTGGTGGCATCCCTTCGACACTAAGAATCACCAAGATTCTTTTTTCTATTCACACTACTTTCCCGAAGCCGCCGCTGTTTTCAGGAGGTCGGTCCTTGAAGATTTGGGGGGTTATGACGAAGCGTTTTTCATGGGATTCGAACAGGCCGAACTCGGATTGCGGCTGACTCGATCCGGTTGGAGAATTCTCTATTGTCCGAACTTGGTTTGTGTCGAAGACGATACGCGCTCAGAGTTCGCCTCGCGGCGTCACCCCATCCACTATTACAATCTCAGGAACAAACTCTGGACAGCCTGGAAACACTATCCACTCGGGCATGGAATCTTGTTTGGCCTTTCGAAAAGCATTGTGGCCTTCGCGCGTGGCTGCCGATTCGGTTATCCCGACTCAGTTGTCAAAGCCATGTTTCATGGAGTTTGTCCACCTCGTGAGGTTCGACAGGATCGAACTCCCATGAGCCATTCCGAATGGAGACACTATACCGAAGTTCGTAGGGGTGAACTGGTTGATCCCGATCAGGCTCAAGAATGGATAAACTCTGCCTCCGATTTTAGAGGGTCCGAATAGACATTTGCTTGGAAAGGTGCTCAAGACTCAATGACAACATCAACGGATATCCGCCCGGTGGGGACATCATTATTTCTCATACCTGTCGAGACTCGGGTCCCTCTGAAATTTGGGAATGAAACGCTCCATTCCGCGACTTGCGCACGGGTCAGGCTAGTGGTTGAAGATCGCGAAGGGAGACACGCGGTGGGATGGGGCGAAACCCCTCTCAGCGTGCAATGGGTATGGCCAAGCAACCTTCCCTACAAGGAGAGGAACGATGCACTCATGGCCTTTACCCAATTGCTCGCGAGGGCATGGGCAGAGTTCGACGATTGGGGACACCCCCTTGAGTTGGGTCAGCGGTTTATCGAGGGCCCACTTCTCTCCCTACAAGAGGATTTTAATCGAGATCGCGAGGAACCCCTGCCGCATCTTGCCGCTCTTGTCTGCTGTTCACTCTTCGACATCGCGCTTCACGATGCTTTTGGGATCATGCATGAAGTCCCCACCTACTCCACTTACAACTCTCAGTTCATGAATCGAGATCTTTCTTCATTTCTCACCCCGATCACGTCTTCTGGAATCTCGTTTCAAGGCCTCTATCCTTCCGACTTCCTGGTCTCGGAACCGCCAAAACGGCTCCCGGCCTGGCACCTGGTCGGTGGAATGGACCCTGTGTTACCCAAGGAGTTGACTGGTGAAGAACCTGACGATGGGTATCCCGTCCTATTAGAAGACTGGATTAAAACCGACGGGCTTCAGTGCCTGAAGATCAAGCTGAGGGGAAATGATTCAGATTGGGATTTCAATCGGTTGGTCGAGGTGGGAAAGATGTCGATCAGGGAAGAGGTCCAATGGCTGACCACCGACTTTAACTGTACGGTCAGCGATCCTGCTTATGTGAATGAGATCCTGGACCGTCTCAAGGACGAACACCCTCGCATCTACGGAATGATTCTTTATGTGGAACAACCCTTCCCGTACGACCTCGAGAAGAATCGAATCGATGTCCATTCCGTCTCGGCTCGAAAACCCCTTTTCATGGATGAATCCGCTCATGATTGGCGCCTCGTACGGTTGGGAAGGGAACTCGGCTGGACCGGGGTGGCCCTTAAGACTTGCAAGACCCAGACCGGAGCCCTTCTGAGCCTATGCTGGGCGAAGGCCCATGGCATGACTCTCATGGTACAAGACCTGACCAACCCCATGCTCGCCCAGATTCCGCATGTTCAATTGGCTGCTCATGCAGGGACAATCGGTGGAGTCGAAACGAACGCCATGCAGTTCTATCCCGAAGCTTCATCGATCGAAGCGAGAGTCCATCCCGGAATTTATCGACGTCGAGGAGGT
>JAJDBZ010000186.1 GCA_029261095.1 Candidatus Omnitrophota bacterium
GCGGCAAAGGATGCCACAATGCCTATACCCATCTTCCAATCGAAACCGAGAGGTTCGATCACCGGTTCGATCAGGTGACCGAGTTTTCCGCCAAAGCTGTTCTTGAGTAGAGCTTCCGCTTCATGGCCATCGATGGATGCGAGAGCCTCTTCTTTCTCCTCCTCAGTGAGGCCGGCGGTTGTCGCGAGTTCGGCTCGCTCGGCCTCGAAGGATTGTTGAATCGATGCGTCCTGGGGGAAAGTGAGCAGGACCCATAAAACTACAGTCAACGCGAGGATGACTGTCCCGACACGCCGAAGAAAGATCAGGCCTCGGTCCCAAAGCAACAGTAGAATCGATCGAGGACTCGGAAGTTTGTAGGTCGGCATCTCCAACAGGAGGACCGGTTTTGGACTTTTCAACAGGGTCTTCTTTAATACGAAGGCAACCGCGACTGCCGCAATAATTCCCAAAAGGTACAGCGACAGTAGAACCAGACCCCCGAGGTTCAGCGGTCCCATCACTGCTCGGTCGGCTTAGAACACGGTCCCGATGATGAGGATGTAAACCGGCAGCCTCGCGCTGCAGGTCATCAGGGGTGCGATGAGGATCGTGACCAATCGGTCCTTACGGCTCGGGATGGTGCGTGTCGCCATGATCCCCGGCACCGCGCACGCGAAACTCGAAAGAAGGGGGACAAAGGATTTCCCATCCAATCCCACCGAGGCCATCAGGCGGTCGAGGAGAAACGCCGCGCGGGCAAGGTAACCCGAGTCTTCCAGGATTCCCAAGAACAGAAAGAGAATCAAAATCTGGGGGAGGAAAATTACCGTGTTCCCAACACCCGCGATGACCCCATCCACAACCAGGCTCCGGAACAAACCCTCCGGCAAAATCGAATTCACTCCCGCCGCGATCGATCCAAAGAGAAAATCTACGCCATCCATCAGGGGGCCCGCCCATGCATAAATCGACTGGAAGACCAACCCGAAAATTACCAACAGAATCAACGGCCCCGCGAGCGGGTTGAGCAAGACAGAATCCAGTCTGTCCGACAAGTTGTGCGGGAGATCTTCTTGGGTGATCTCGGCTTCTTGGATGACTCGAGCGATGTAATCGTATCGCGCGTGTGATTCGGCGCGACGGAGGTCGCTTGTTTTGAGATTGAACTCGCCGAGAGTTTCGCGTGTCAGTTCGACTTCATAAGGTGGAAGATGAACCGGGTCGTCTCCATCGATGCTCGCCAACAATGCCCAGAGCGCTTCGGGTCTTGATCGGTCCCTCGCTTCAAATTCACCGCTCTCTTCCAGTTTTTGGGCGAGACGGCCCACAGGAAGGTCAAGATCTCCAGGAAGTTGATGGATGAAGGGCTCAATTCGTGGTTTAGATTCACCATTCCCCTCCAATTTCGTTTGAATGGCCTCCAAGAGTTGTGGGATTCCGATTCCTTTGCGTCCCACTGTGGGAACCACCGGACATCCCAGTGTTTTCGAAAGTTCCTCCGGGTCGAGCCGTGTCCCTTTCTCCTCGGCCAGGTCCATCATGTTGAGGGCAACGACCAGCGGGACTTTTTGGTCTAACAATTGAGTGACCAGGAACAGATTGCGTTCCAGGTTGGAGGCATCCACCACACAGACTACCAGCGAGAGATCCTCCATATCCGGAATCCGACCGAATAGGAGATCATGAGCAATCTGTTCTTCGGGACTGCGCGCCACCAGGCTGTAACAACCGGGGAGATCGACCAGAGTGGCCATGTTTCCATTCGGCAAACGGAGCCTGGCTTCCTTTCGTTCCACAGTGACACCGGGATAATTGGCGACCTTGTGGCGGGTGCCGGCTATGGCATTGAAAAGGGTCGTTTTCCCTGCGTTGGGATTGCCCGCAATCGCAACCGTATAGGGTTGAGGAGACATCAGTGTTTTTCCAAAAGAGATTCGTTAGAGATTAACAGGGTAATGCCGGTTGGGGGTCGAGAACCAGCGAGATATTCATCGCATCCTGCCTGCGGATGGCGATCGAGGTTCCCTTCACACGGACCGACAACGGGCATCCGAAGGGCGACACACGTTCTAGTTTCACAGTGGAACCCGAAACCATCCCCATTTCCATTAACCGTGAGAGGGTTCCCCCATCGCCCAGAATGGCGGTCACTAAGCCAGATTGTCCGGCTTTTAGTTTGTCTAGTGTGGATTCCATTGTCTCTACCCTCCGAATGGTAGGATAGCCTAACAGGCGCCCGTTGTATAGAGATTCGGGGCCATGCCTCTTGTCGCACCGGGTTCGAAACCCGGTGCTAACCCTACAAAGTCCACTCAAGAGACTCCACAAATTCAGTCCCGAAAGGGACTTCGTATGGTTAGCCCGGGAATTCATTCCTGGGCGAGGGGGGTGCGGGTTCCCTTAAGGGGTGAGGGATTTGAGCGAGATATGGAAATCATGAGCGATCCGGGACCAGAGATAATAATCTTCCACCCATCTCCGGCTCTCATGACCGCGATTCTCGGTTGGGTTGGAATCACTCATGAAAGCCTGGATGGACTCTGAGAATTCACCCGGCGCTTCCGCGATTTTTGCGACCTGTTCGACTCCATTTCCCAACCCTCGAACCGATTCCGGGGTGGCAACGATGGGAACGCCTCTCGCGAGGAGATCGAGGACCTTGATGGAGGTCCCGCTCCCATGTCGGATTGGCGAAATGGCAAGTGTTGCTGTTGCGCAAGCGGCATCCAGGTCATCGACAAATCCGACGAACTCAAACGGTTCGATCGGAGATTCGGGAACCGGTTCTCCGATTGCGATCCATCGAACACCATCGTGTTTCCCTTGGAGCATTGGAAAAACCTCGTTCGAAAACCATTCGAGACCTTTCCGATTGGGCGGATAATCGAGCCGTCCAGTAAAGAGGACCACTCGGTCGCGTTCTTTGAGGTCCCATTGAGATCGGAGTCGTGCAATCCGATCCGCGGAAGGTGTCGAGTCGAGCGGTGTGGCGCCATTTGGAACCACAAGGATGGGATTCTCATTATCTCCCACCAAGGCGCGGACTATCCTTGCTTCCTCCTTAGTGATGGCAACCAGCCAGTTCGCCTGACCATAGACTTTCTTCTCGTAAGATTTAAGGAACTGGGGAAAAGGAAAAGGGTAGACCCCTTTTGCGGATTCGGATTCGATGTTCTGGATGGTGATTCCGAATGAAGCGTTGACTTGTCTTGCCGCATATCGAGCCGCGGAAACGGACCATAGACCCTCCGCGAGAACGATATCCGGTTTCCAAACGACGGCCTGCTCGGCCACTGCATCCCTGAAAGCGGGAGAAAAAGTTTCCCAGAGTTTCCCTTTGGGAAGAAATCCTCGCCAAGTGGAAGGGGAGGGAATTGGATTTACCAGCGGCTGATCCCTTGAGTCTCCCGGAGCCACCACACGGACCTCAAGATGTTTTGAGAGTTCCCCATAAAGCGCGGTTACCCGCCGACGGTACCCCGAGTTCACGGGATGAAGGGGTTGCCAAGAAACGACCAGGAGCTTCATAAAAAGGGATTATCCCGGAAAAGCCGAACCTCCGAAAACCCCACCACCGTCCCGCGCCCCCCGGCGAGGGGACTCCGGGCTACAGGGTTACCGGGGCTTTCCTATCAACTGTGCGTCCCAGAATATCCAACCGTTCCTCCAGTCTCCTGTAACAGCATAGAAGTCTCCGTAACTCTTGGTTCCATTCGTCGGTGAATACGATGTCATGCAAATTGGTGAATTGGGTCCGTCTAATGGGAAATCATCGTTTCCGCCGCATCCACCCACGGGCGAACTCCCCCCGTTCAATTGACCCGTACTGTCTCGTGCATCTGGGCCGATTCCGATGACCAAGTAGGCGTGAACGCATCTTGGGCTATTCCGCCTGAAGGCCGGCCCCAAGCGATATGGACCGAACCCGCCACAGGCTCCATTATCGCTTCCAGATCCACCTTCATAGAAGATCGATGCGTGTCCCGATGGGTTATCAGTGTTGGCCCCGAACGGGTCTATGGGCAGAGAGGTTAGGTAAGAGAGCGGGGTTGTCAGATAGATAAAGCCGTTTTGGTCACTCGGTGCGAAGGGGGTGCCTGTCCGCGAATCGTGGTCAGGCGGGTACCATTGAAAATCGATGAAGTAGGATTCAAGTGCTGTGGCATAAGTCCGCATCTCGCCCTTAGACTTCGTAACACGAGCACGGATCTGCGCCTCCAAGAAATTTGGGAGCGCGATGGCGATCAGGATCAATATGATGGCGATGACTATGAGGAGTTCGATTAAGGTGAACCCCTTGTTCCAACGATTGCAAAAATCATTCTTCATCTGCCTCTGGACCTCCTGGTTTGTGGTTCCCGCGGAATCGAATCAATATGAATTCCTCTCCGAACCCAGGGACCTATATAGAATCCGGTGTGGCTTACCACGGTGGATAAAGTATCCATTTTCAAAAGGGACCTGTCAAGAAAAAAGTTCGATTTTTTTAAGGTTAAGAGTTTAAGGAGTCGTTACCGATTGGTTAATAAAAAAAGAGGGTCCGGGGAGACCCTCTTTGAGCATGTATGGAAAGTGTGGCGCATCTTTCCATGACTCGATATAAGGATGTTCTACATGATGATAACCGAATCGTTGGGGGAGGACAAGTTTTTTTTCGATAGCGCATGTCAGCCTGCAAACTCACTTTCCGGGTTGTCAGAAGTATCGGGTCCAATCATCCCCGCAAGTGAGTTGCCGTGCTACGAGAATTGCGGTAGGTATTCTTTGAAGGCCGTCAGGTAATCATCCAAAAGGTTCCGCGCGACTCGAGCATCATCGACCATCGGATCGAGAGCCAGCGATTGGAGAGCGATCTCCCGATCCCCGGTCACCCCTGCCTCAACCGCCATTTCTGCCACAGAGATCTGCCTCCGGCAGATTTCGGCGATCGGTTCGGGAAGATTGCCCACACCAACCCCATGGACCCCATGCGGGCTGACCATCGCGGGGACCTCGACAATCGATCCCTCTGGAAGGTTTTGGATATAACCCTTATTCGGAAGGTTGAGCGACTCCTCGAGAGTCGGCGATCCGCTCACCAATGCAGCGATCACCTTTTCCGCGCGCTCAGTGTGCGCGTTCTTCAACTCATCCGTCGTTCCCCCACCCGATCCCAACTCCTCGATGCGGTCCCATAAATCGTTCCGTCCCTTTTCAGCAAGGTCGAGGTTGTACATCTGGATATCGTATCGCTCCCAAACATCGCGATTCATGTTGTGGGTGTAAGGAAGGTATTCGCACAAGTGGCAATCTCCCGAGACTGGATACCACCCAAACAGGTCGGCGAGTTCCCGTGTCAGAGGTTCGAAACCTTTGTAGTGTGTCTTGTGTCTCTCCCACAGAGCCGGATAAAGGTTTTCGCCAGTGACTCGATCTCGGATTCCAAGCATCCAAGTAAAA
Source organism: Candidatus Omnitrophota bacterium (assembly GCA_029261095.1). GTDB lineage: Bacteria > Hinthialibacterota > Hinthialibacteria > OLB16 > OLB16 > JACKFH01. Next base: position 5,422 of record JAJDBZ010000186.1, read on the forward strand.
TGGTTGATGCCAGCGGCCAACAGAGAAACTTTCTCTTTAGCGGCATCCGAAATTCGATGTTCGACTTCATGGCGGTCCGGGTCTTCCCAATAAAAACGGTACTCCTCGGGAACCTCAATACCCAGTTCTCTCTGGAGGAGGTTCCCGACCACCATGTAACCGAACCCAATCTGATGACAGATTCCGATCGTTTTGATTTGGGTGTACTTCCGCGCCGCGATCGAGATCCTTGGAACCGGGTTGGTAAAATTCAATAGCCAGGCTTCCGGGCACAATGCCTCGATATCGCGCAGGATGGGCATCACCACCGCCAGGTTACGTGCGGTATGAGCCATTGCTCCCGGCCCCCCATTTTCGCCGTAATGAACGATCCCGTATTTTTTCGCGATTTCAATATCTTTCCGCCAACATTCCTCACGGTCGACAGCGATGGAAAGAACCACGAAATCGGCGTCCCTAAGCATCTCTCTCCGGTCAGGATTGCTTTCAATAGTAAATCCAGCCCCCCATTCCTCGTTCAGTCGTTGCGCAAGTGCGGCGATTTTTCCGAGTCCCTCCTCATTGGTGTCGACTAAACAGAGGCGGCTTCCGGATAGGGATTTCTCGAGGAGGATTTTTCCGAGAATGCTGAGACCGAAAGAGGCGCTTCCCGCGCCGATCACTACGATTTTTGGGGGACGGTTCATGAATCCATTGTCTCCTGATGGCTGATTTGAGGGCGAAGTTATATTCGAATCCGATCCGATTGGGTAGATATCAAAAGAGTGAGATTTGTCTGTTACCCCCTGTGTACCGGTAACGTTTTGTTTCGGTTAGGCTTACAAAAACATCTGTGAAGGAGGATTCAAATGGTTGTTCAAAAGAGTTGGAAGGTTTGGACAGGGTTATCCATAGTGGTTTGCACATTATTCTTAATGTCCGGGGGTCCCTCATTTTCGGCCGCGGAAGATCGCGGCGAAGCCAAATTAGAAATTGGTGGGAAGAATATCACCATCGATTATGGTCGCCCCTCGATCGAAGGTAGAGGGTACAAGTCGATGAAAGAGAGTATTCCAGAGGGAACCCTTTGGAGAATGGGCAGTAACAGCACTACGACGCTCGAAACCGATGGAGATCTGAAGTTCGGCGATAAGACTGTCCCGGCGGGCAAGTATTCATTGGCCGGAAAGAAAACCGCGGATGGTTGGGACCTCCTGGTTCACCCCGATTTTGAACGCCGGGGTTCCGCGGTTCCAGAGGATGGATACACCGCGACTATTCCACTCAAGGTGGGCGAAGCCAAGAAGGAAGCGGAACTCATGACCATCCGCCTCCGTGAAAAAGAAGGAAAAGGCATGTTCGCGCTTGTCTGGGGAGATCAAAAACTCTCGGCGAGATTTACAGTCGCCGACTAACCCTAAGAACTTAAGGAAAGAAAGGGCGAGCCAAAACTCGCTCTTTCT